>JAFDCT010000180.1 GCA_019312695.1 Deltaproteobacteria bacterium
AAGGTGGGTGATAATATCACGACAGATCATATTATGCCTGCAGGGGCAAAGATATTGCCTTTGCGCAGTAATATTCCGGCTATAAGCGAATATGTCTTTAACTCAGTGGACCTGGAGTTTATAAAAAGGGCCAGGGATGCAGCTGCAGGAGACTTGGGGGGCATGGTTGTCGGTGGGGAGAATTACGGTCAGGGATCGTCCAGGGAACATGAGGCTCTGGCCCCTCGTTTTCTCGGAGTCCAAGTCAAGCTGGTTAAAAGTTTTGCCCGTATTCACAAGGCAAATCTGATTAATTTCGGTATTGTGCCGTTAACCTTCGAGAATTCCGAAGATTATGAGGGATTAAAGCAGGGGGCCAGTGTTGAGATCCCTGATATCCGGCAGAAAATTTTTGCCGGGGAGAAAATTTTTACTGTCCTGGTTGACAACAAAGCGATAAAGGCGAATCTTGACGTTTCAGACAGGCACCGGGAGATCCTCCTTGCCGGTGGACTTTTGAACTGGGCCAAGAGCTCCTAGCCTTGGGTATAAATTTTTTTATTGAGGTTTGCCGCTAAACATTTATTGCGGGCCGTGCCCCCAGGATGGGGCTGCAACACATGTCTTACCCGTTTTTCCGGGTACAATTTTTTAAATATTATAACTCATTGTTATTATTTTATAAATTTCAGGCAGTCCCCTTCTGGTTGCCGAAGAGTGCCCAAAAGTACAAAAAGTTGTACCCGTTTGAGCATATGAAAAAAATGAAGCAGACAATAAAAGCCGCATTGATAGACGGTTTTTTTAAAAAATGCGCTTTAAAAGCAAACTGGCATGACACTTGCATTATTAAAAGTAAGAGTGATACTCTTATCTCCTTTCTCCTGAAAAAGGTCTGCTTTGTCCCCCAAAGTGGGCCTTTTTCTATTATGGCATTTGGGCGCAGGCCTGTTTATAATCAGGAAAACATCTAGATGCTTGTTCATTCCACCTCGGCAGCACTTCTGAGATGTTCAAATTATCAAATCCGGGAGATAACTGCTGGTATTGATAAGCTCAGCACAGCAGTCGGGTTCAAGGTGAGTCGCGGCACCAGGGTTTTATTGAAACCAAATCTGTTGAGCGGCAAAAGCAGGGAGCATCTGGCCTGTACACATCCAACGTTTGTTGCAGCAGCAGCAGAGTGGTTTGTCGGGCAGGGTGCAAAGGTTGTCATAGGTGATTCGCCTGCCTTAGGCACGGCAAAGGGAGTTATGCGTGAAACCGGCATCGAAAAAGCCGTTTCGGGCCTGCCGGTTAAACTGATCAATTTTGACCAGACCACACAGGTCAAGCTTTCAGGAAAACTTACTGTGAATCTGGCGCGTGCCGCCCTTGAGTGCGACATGCTGATCAATCTGCCACGGATAAAAGCACATAGCCAGCTTTATATGACCCTGGCAGTGAAGAATTATTTCGGCACGGTGGCAGGTTTTCAGAAGCCATGGTGGCATCTGCGTTATGGCCATCATGCCGAACAGTTTGCTTCGCATCTCGTGGAATTGCTGGAGGTGTTGCCGGCTGGCATAACCCTCCTCGACGGCATTGTCGCCATGCAAGGCAGCGGTCCTGTATCCGGCTATCCATATTCTTTGGGATTAATAGCCGGGGCCGTCAACCCGGTTGCACTTGACACAGCAATTTTTCAGGTATTAGGGCTTGATCCGGCTAAAAGTGTTTTGTGTCAGGAATGTACAAGGCGTGGCTTGGTCGGTGCAGATCCCCGGCAGCTTGACTATCCTTTGGCAAAACCGGAAGAATTACGGGTCAGGGATTTTAAAGCCCCGACAATTTTAAAACCGATTTCCTTCAATCCTCTAAGGATGCTGATAAGTGGTTGCAGGCGTTACATGGCCCGGGTTAAAGAATCCACTTGAAAGCCAAAAAATTAGCGGGTAATCTGCGGCCAATTTCCATATATCCATTATTCTGATTCTAAAAAAAATAAATAACAGGCAGAAAGAAACGGATTATTCTCAAAAGTTTTATGTAAGTCCTGAATATTATCAGCGAAGACATCCTCGCAGGGGGACTGCATGGAGCTTCAATACAGGAGAAATTTTATGTTTCAACTTGCAGGCAAGGTGGCATTGATTACAGGCGGCTCACGAGGCATAGGTATGGCAATAGCTTTGAAATTTGCCCAGAACGGCATACACGTCGTTGTTAATTATGTCCGGCATCGCAGAGATGCTGAGAGTACAGCCAGGGATATAGAGAGCTGTGGAGTCAAATGCTTTGTTGTGAAAGCAAACGTGGCAAACGACAGTGATGTCGAAAACATGTTCGAACTCATCAAAAAGGAATTCGGGACCCTCAATTTCATGGTAAGCAATGCTGCCTCCGGCGTTTTAAAGCCGGCCCTGGAATTAAGCAGCCGCCACTGGAACTGGGCCATGGACATTAATGCCAGGGCCTTGTTGTCCCTGGCCCGAGGAGGGGTCCCGCTTATGCAGCCGGGAGGCAGGATCATGGCTGTGTCCAGCCTGGGCGCGGTAAGGGCTATTGAAAATTATACGGCCGTAGGTGCTTCTAAGGCAGCACTCGAATCACTGGTGCGGCACCTGGCTGTTGAACTGGGCCCCAAGGGCATCAATGTCAATACCATCAGTGCCGGTGCTGTTGATACCGAAGCCCTGAAAAAATTCCCCAACCGCGAGCAGATTCTTGATACGGCAATCACCAAGACGCCATTGGGCCGCTTGACCACACCTGAAGATGTTGCAGATGTTGCCCTGTTTTTATGTTCGGACCTTGCTGCCATGATTCAGGGACAGACCATTGTGGTTGACGGGGGGTATTCAATTCGAGGTTAAGTTGGGTGCAGGGCTGTCGCATTAAAATTTCGCTTGGCACTCATTTAATGATAAATGAGGTGATCTGAAGAAATGTTAAGAGAAACTTTCCGGTTATTATTCTCCCACTTTAAAAATTCAGCTGCCCGGCAGGTGAAGGTGATCAATATTTATTTGCATATTAAAAGTTCTGGTATATAATATATAATAACCCCACACGGCTTCCGACATATTTTATAAATAGCGATAATAAAGCAAAGAGGGAAGCAAGCTGGGGTTATTTTTTTTTGCCTTTATTCACAGCCCTCTTCGATTTGATTCGATTTCTTCCACTTTATTATTTCATCCTGTCCAGCTGAGTATGCCATCCACCGGAGATGTGTTTTTTGCCTGTTCGCAAAAAAATGAAGCAAAAAGATAAAGCAGTCTATCATTTGGTCCGTCTCAGAAGATATGCAGGAAAGGTGATCTTTTGTGACAGGGCAGTAATATTTCGGCAAAATCTAAAAATTTTATAATGTCTCGTCATATGCCATATAAAGATAATCAGCCGGTGAATTAAGAAGTTATCATAACCGTTGGCAGTCCGGCAGAAGATTTGTTATAGCTTTTTAGTCTGAAACCAGGATGGTTGGTACAGAAGAAATTAAGAGTAAAAAATACGATGGCAAATAAAAGGAATGATCCCTGCTCTTGCGGGAGCGGCAAGAGATATAAAAAATGTTGCGGCCTCATAGGGGGAAACCTGGCCGTTTCCGCGGGCCATTTAGCACAGAAAAACCTGAACAGAGTTTCCTC
>JAFDCT010000181.1 GCA_019312695.1 Deltaproteobacteria bacterium
AACGATAAAGTCCTGCTGTCGCTGCACCTGAAAGCGACTATGATGAAGGTCTCAGACCCGATCATGTTCGGTCACTGCGTTGCAGTTTACTATAAACAAGTTTTCGAAAAACATGCTGCGGTCATTCAGGAACTGGGAGTGAATGTCAACAACGGTCTGGGAGACCTCTACATCAAGCTTCAGGACCTGCCCGAAGCACAGAGAGCAGAAATAGAGGCGGACATTGCAGCAGTTTACCAAGTGCAGCCGAAACTTGCCATGGTTGACTCCAGCAAGGGCATCACCAACCTGCATGCTCCCAATAACATCATCATAGATGCCTCCATGCCCGTCTTTATCCGTGACGGCGGCAGAATGTGGGGACCGGACGATAAGCTTCACGACGCTATAGCCATGGTGCCCGACAGGAGTTACGCGACAATTTACCAGGAGGTCGTTGATGACTGTAAAAAGCATGGGCCCTTTGATCCCGCCACCATGGGAAGTGTCTCCAATGTAGGTCTGATGGCCCAAAAGGCAGAGGAATACGGTTCCCACGACAAAACATTCACGGCCCCGGCTGCCGGCATGATCCGCATTGTTGCTGACACCGGTACCCCCCTGCTGGAGCAGCATGTGTCAGAAGGAGATATTTTCAGGTCATCCCAGACAAAGGATGCACCGATCCGGGACTGGGTTAAGCTGGCAATAACGAGAGCCCGGGCGACGGGTGACCCGGCAATTTTCTGGCTTGATGAGAACAGGAGCCATGATGCCCAAATTATTACAAAGGTCAAAACCTATCTTCCTGAACACGATACTTCAGGCCTGGATATCAGCATCATGCACCCGGTGGAAGCTATGCGTGCCTCTCTGGCCAGGATCAGAACAGGTGCGAACACCATTTCAGTAACCGGTAATGTTCTGCGTGATTATCTTACCGACCTGTTCCCGATCCTGGAATTGGGCACCAGTGCCAAAATGCTGTCAATCGTTCCACTTATAAACGGCGGGGGACTGTTTGAGACAGGGGCCGGCGGCTCAGCACCCAAACATGTCCAGCAGTTTCTCAGGGAAGGTCACCTGCGCTGGGATTCCCTCGGAGAATTCTGCGCCCTTGTCCCTTCGTTCGAGCATATTTACAATACTTTCAGCAATCATAAGGCCATACTTTTTGCCGAGACCCTTGATCGGGCAATAGGCCGTTTCCTCGAAAACGAAAAATCGCCTTCCCGTAAGGTGCATGAACTGGATACCCGCGGCAGCCATTTTTATCTGGCCCTTTACTGGGCCCAGGCTCTGGCTGCGCAGAACAGGGATGCTGCTCTTCAGGCACGCTTTGCTGAAGTGGCTCAGAAGCTGGGGAAAAATGAAGAAAAAATAATAAGCGAGTTAAACGGTGACCAGGGCCACCCCGTTGATATAGGTGGTTATTACCGGCCGGATCCGGTCAAGGCGGCCCGGGCAATGCGGCCAAGTGCTACTTTCAATGATATAGTTGATTCCATATGAACAGTTGCCGAGCTTTTCAGCCCTGTGCTTCTATCAGCTGCAACAGCTCCCTGGTTTTGGTCTCCATGAGTCCACGGTCTCCCCGGCTCTCCACGTTCAAGCGCAGGACCGGCTCTGTATTTGATTTGCGCACATTGACACGGAAGGTATCGCAGGAGACACTCAACCCGTCCGTATAGTCTTTTTCACACGACGCGCCCTGGAAGTAATTCTCTATACGTTTCAGAACCTCATCAGCATCTAAGACCGTACGGTTGATTTCGCCGCTCACAGGGTACCTCACCATACGATCTCCAACCATGCGCGACAGCGTCATATTTTCCCGGCTCATAAGCTGCCAGACCAGAAGCCAGGGGATCATGCCCGAATCACAATAGTTGAAATCACGGAAATAGTGATGCCCTGACATTTCGCCACCATAGATGGCATCTTCAAGCCTCATTCTGTCTTTTATAAAGGCATGCCCGGTTTTGGCCATTATCGGAATGCCGCCCTCCCGTTTGACTATCTCCCTCGTGTTCCATACAAGCCTGGGATCATGAATTATTTTCCGGCTCCCCTTTCCCTGGCGCAAAAGTGCTTCGGCCAGCAAGCCTACCAGGTAGTAGCCCTCTATAAAATTTCCCTTTTCATCAAAAAGAAAGCAGCGGTCAAAATCACCGTCCCAGGCAATACCCATATCAGCTTTCTCCTTCAGGACAGCCCGGGCTGTGTTCTGTCTATTTTCCGGAAGCAGGGGATTCGGTACGCCGTGCGGGAATGTCCCGTCCGGTTCATGCTGCAGCTTGACGAGTTCCAGGGGCAGACGCTCTTCCAGGAGATCTATAACCGGCCCGGCGCAACCGTTGCCGGCATTGACAATCATCTTCAGCGGTTTTAATGTTTCCGGCTCTATATAGCTCAGAATATGGTCTATGTATTGACGGCGGGTACTGACCTGTTGAATAACCCCCGGTTTGTATTCCTTGTTTAGGGAATTGGCCTGCACCATTTTTTTTATTTCCAGCAGGCCGGTATCACTGCTTATGGGCCGAGCCTGCTGCCGCACAAACTTCATGCCGTTATATTCTGCCGGATTATGGCTGGCAGTCACCATTATGCCGCCGTCCGCTTTCAGGGCGCCTGTGGCAAAATAAACCTCCTCGGTTCCGCAGAGCCCGATGTCAAGAACATCTGCGCCCCGGCTGGTCAAGCCACGGGATAGGGCAGCTGTCAAATCTTTGCTCGAAAGCCGGACATCGTAGCCGACAACTACCTGCTTGGCCCTGAGAAAGGCTGTAAAAGCACTCCCGATCTTAAAGGCCATATCTTCATTGAGTTCATGAGGAACCCGACCGCGAATATCATAGGCCTTGAAACAGCTGAGTTCACTATCCTGATCATACTTCATATTTTGCTGTGCTCTATAGGGTTTATCGTGTTCTGAAAAATGGTGTCCTGCTCTATTCGGTTCCGGTAACTTTCCCCGGTAGCCTGTTACGCGAAGTGTAACCAGAGGCAACCCCCCTTAGCATTGAACATGGCAACACCGAATTCAGTTCTTTCGTTCGCTGATCATTTTCATACCGTAATAACTGCTGAATGGCAAGAATTACCCACTTAGGCCAATGATTGATACTATCGTGAAAAGTATCTCAGGCATAATCATGGCCTTAAGTATTAATTAGAAATATGCACAACAGCTGCCTGCATCATTTCTATTACAATGCCGCTATTGCTCAAGCTTCAACTTGACTTCAAATAATAGAGAGGGTAAGAAAAGTGAGCAGACATTCAGGGAATACTCTTTCGTATAAACAGATCACTCCCCCTGGTATGCATATTTCAAGACAACATGTATTTACTGAACTAAAGAAAGAGAACAAGAAATCATTCTATCCATTATGAATAATTCCGATGCATCACCAAAAATGCGCGGCCTGGTTGTCGGGGGATCAGGCCTTATCGGCGGCTATCTGCTGCATTACTTTAAAACCAAAACCCCTGAAATCGATGTCAGGGCTCCAAACAGCAAAAAATTAAGTCTGCGGGAACTCGATGACATTATCGACTACTTCAAACGGCAGAAACCTGATTTTGTTGTCAACTGTGCAATCACAGCGATTAGAAGTGATGCCTTGCTGTCATACGAGGTCAATTACCAGGGCAGCATCAATCTGGCCCGGGCGGCCCTTGCCCTGAATATTCCATATATTCATATCAGTTCAGCTGCGACTCTGCCCCCGGGTGAGAATTTGAGCGAGGATGACCACCTGCCCCTGGAAGCATCCCTGTCAAATTATGCCAAGTCCAAATTGATGACCGAAATGACCTTAAAGCACATGCATGAAAAGTATGGCTTAAAGTACACCCTGATCCGAATGGCCATCGTTTACGGCGCCCATGATCACAAGATACAGGGTATCAACAGGCTGATGTTCAACATAGTGGACCGGGCCATGCCCTTCATGCTGACCAAGAAAAAAGGAGTGCTCCACTCATATTCCAATGCCAGTAAAGTTCCCTATTTTATTCACCATATCCTGAAAAACAGGGAGGAATTTCTCGGCCAGCATTACCATTTTGTTGACCCGGAACCTGTTGAACTGGCGAAGGTCATTCTAACCATCAAGAGCTATATGAACCTAAAAACCCCGCGTGAGATTTATATCCCTTATCAGGTGGCTAAAACCGGGAATGAATTCATGAACTGGGTTATTAAGCTTTTCAACCGCATCGGCTACAAGGCTCATGTCCCGGCAGAGATGATCTTTCTGGAAAATTTTTACAAGACACAAACCCTGTCCTGCGAAAAACTGAAAAACTCAAGCTTTATTGATCCAAATCCCCAGGCCACAATTTTTACAGAACTGCCTTCACTGATAAAATACTACCTTGCCCGTTGGGAGCACCTGAACCTTTTTTCGTCATTCAGCAGCAAGAATTTCAGCATAACACATCCGGAGCTGAAAAAGGTTGACCCAGCCAAGGAACTTGCGGAAGTATTCATGCATTCTCCCAGAAAATTGCTTGATTCCATCCATAAGGACGGTATCGCGCCTCTAGATGAAATTCTGTAGTTCAGTTTGCTGTAATGAAATTATTCAATTTTTTCAGAGCATTACTAGCTATCCCATACGCCTTGCTCCTGACACTGCTGGTTAGTCTGATTACCCTTTTAAACACCCTTGTTTTGGGCAGGGATGCAGATTCTGTTCAACACCTTGCTGCCTGGTGGGCCAACTCCATCTGCTGGTTCAGCGGTGTAGAAGTGGATGTAACCGGAACCGGACAGCTTGATACACAAAAACCATATATTTTTGCGGCAAATCACCAAAGCCAGTTTGATATTTTTGTGCTGCAGGGATTTCTTGGAGTCAATTTTCGCTGGCTTGCCAAAAAAGAGCTCTTTACTGTACCTATCTGGGGAACTGCAATGCGCAGGGCGGGGTATATTCCCATTGACCGCAGTCATGGCCGACAGGCAATAAAAAGCCTCGATGAGGCTGCAAAAAAAATCGGTGCGGGCACTTCGGTTATTATTTTTCCCGAAGGTACCCGGAGTAAAGACGGCAAACTGCATGACTTTAAGGCAGGCGCCATGATACTGGCAATAAAATCAGGTGTGCCCATAGTACCTGTTGCCATTATCGGCACCTATGCCATCCTGCCAAAGGGCAAACTTTTGATGAACCCCGGCAAGGTGCAGATCCGCGTCGGGCAACCCATTGAAACCAGGAATTATACAACCGGGGACAAACATCAGCTGGCAAAGCTGTTACAGGATGAAGTAGCTCACCTTTTACATTTCTGATCTCTTAAGCAAGTAACTAAACCTGTTGACTATTAAGGCGGTATACGATAAGGCTAACTAGCCTGACACCACTCAAACAATCAGGCACATCATCTCATGAAAACAGAACATGTGAACTTCATGGCAATGAAAAGATGCTGATGTGTTCCAGCTCAAGGATAAACATAATAAAAAAGGCTGAAGAAAATGAACTTGTTGCTTTTTAAGCGAACCTTGGCACTGAAGCAGCGTACAACTTTTCTGTTGCATACCGGTTTTGCCTCAAAGTCTGTTTGTGCTTTTGTGATCCTTTTTGTAGTTCTCCTGGTTACCTCACCTTTTATATCCCTGG
>JAFDCT010000182.1 GCA_019312695.1 Deltaproteobacteria bacterium
AAATCAAATACATCTGAACACCAACAAGGTCACCATCGTTCTTTTTTAAATTGTTCCAATGAGGATGGCTGAATCATTAGGCCCCTGAAATTCAAGACGTTGTATATCACTGGCTCCAGCCCGTGACATCATTTCACTTATTTCTTTTTCCCAATAGGAACGGCCATGGTTATTGAGAAGCATATTCATTGAAAAAAGTGCAGGGAACAGGGGGCCGTCCATAGTATCATTAAGAAAAAAATCGTGTATCAGGATAAGTCCGCCAGGCTCCAGAATCTGTACAGTTTTTTTAATAAGAGCCTCGCATTCCTCTGGTGAGTTGGAATGGAGGATCTGTGACAGCCAGGCCACATCATATGTACCTGCTATCGGGCCCGAGTTAAAGTCACCGGAGACAAAATCAATCCGGTCTGCCACCCCAAAACTTTCTGTGGTCTTGCGGGCAAAGGGTTCTGTGGTCTTGCGGTCATAAATAGTCGCCCTGAGGCCTCTATTTGCCAGGCAGAAATGGATGGCGTGTGTGCCGGGTCCGCCGCCGAGATCAAGTAAATGGCGCCTTCCCTCCAGCTTTACCGAGCTTGCAATTGTCGGCGCAATAGCCATGGCGAGATTAAACATGCCCATCTGGAAACTTTCCCTTTCCAATTCCTCGCCGTGAGATCTTTTCTCCACCGGCCTGGCATGGACTACAGCTTCATCTAACTTGGCCCAGGCATCAACCAGATGAAAGTGATGCATGATTATATAGCCTATATAGCCAGGCTTTTCTTTGACAAGATACGCCAGGCCGAAATCCGTATTTTTATAACGGCTGCCATTATGCTCCAGTAGTCCCAAGGCGGTGAGACCATTGAGAAGCATGGCAAGACCCCTTTCATTGGCGCTGATTTTTACACCAATCTCAGCGACTGTCAGCTGCAGATTACCGATCACGGTAAATATTTCCAGTTTAACTGCAGCATGGACAGTACTTGAGCGCCAGTAAGCGCTTGAAGTACTCAAAAGCTGCCCTATAGTCCACTCCTGCCCTTTAGCCATTTTGACACCATTTTAATCCCGGTCTGTGTTTTAAAGAATCCTGCAGTTTCTTTTTCTTTTATAATAAGGCATAATACATAATGCTCTTCAAATAATAAATATACTGTCAATCATAGACAAGTTTCCTATGTCGATAATCAATAGCTGACAGTTGGGTGCTTGACTGCTTACGGTATGGAAGTTTATAATATGCAGTTTGCATCGTTACTATTAAGAGAAGCCTGGAATATTTAAACGTTTAAAACTTAAAAGAAACTATAAACCCAATCAGGAAGTAATGTGCTAGTTATTCGTTGCGCAGCCTGTAAAAATAAACTTTGGAAGTACGATAAAATCGGCCCAGGCGAGGTTTTGCGTTGTCACAAGAAAAAAATCACCAAAAAATATAGCTTTACAGGGCAAGACCAGAAGATACAATGCAGTTGTGGCAAAGACATCGGAGTTGACAAGGGATCTTTTATTAAAATGATCAGCAGTGCCTTTACATATTCCGGAACCAAAAGAAACGTATGAACTGCCTTCAGTTTTACAAGATAATATTATCCACCCATGTATAATAAGTTTTTTGGTTTCAGGGAAAAGCCCTTCAAACTGGCGCCCAATCCAGAGTATCTCTTTCTGAGTAAAAGTCATGAGGAGGCCCTGGCCCACCTCAGCTATGCTATTTACCATGGCGAGGGTTTTATGGAAATTATCGGGGAAGTCGGTACCGGCAAGACCACCCTGTGCCGTGTTTTTCTTGAAAACCTCGACGAATCCATAGAAGCTGCCTATATTTTCAACCCGAAGCTTGATGCTTTACAGCTTCTCAAGGTAATTAACGATGAATTCGGCATTGACTCAACGCCTGACAACACCAAGGATTTAATCGACAGACTTAATATTTTTCTCATAGAGCAAAAAAGTGCAGGTCGAAAGGCAATAGTCCTTATCGATGAGGCCCAGAATCTTTCCCTGGAAGTTCTCGAACAACTTCGCCTTCTCTCCAATCTTGAAACCACACAGGAAAAACTGCTGCAGATCATCTTGGTCGGCCAGCCCGAACTTGCTGAAATGTTATCCTCCCACCAGCTTCGGCAACTGGGGCAGCGCATCACCATTAACTCCCAACTAACGCCTCTGACTTTTGAGGAAACCTGCGACTATATAAAACACCGTATTGCCCTTGCTTCACACAGGGCAGGGCCACCGTTTGATAGTACATCACTGCGGGCCATATACGAATATTCCCGTGGGGTGCCGCGCCTCATTAATATTGCCTGTGACAGAGCCCTGCTGAATGCTTTCAGCCGTAATAGTTTTAAAATAACCGGCGCCATTACAAAGGAGGCCATAGGCGAGCTCATACAGCCCAAAACAAAATTCACCTCCCGCCAACAGCAGATGCCGGTCTATATAACTACAGCTGTTATCGGAGCAGTCCTGACCGGAGCACTATTCTACCTTTACAGCAGTAATAATGCTATACAATCAGCCACCAGAAGGACAAACCTCCTGCCTGACGTATCACGAATCAACAGCGATATACAACCGGCTGTTACAAGGGTACAAGCCAACACTGGCCCGGCTGCCTCTGTAATTCAACCTGAAACCGGACTTGGGGATAAACAGGAGGAGCAGCAGGCAGCGTCGGAAAACCAGGAACAGAATATCACAGTTTTACTACCGGACGAAAAAAAAGCAATGGCCCAAAGCCTGTACAGTGAACCCGAAGAGAGTGTTGAAACCGCTGTCCTTTCTGGCAGTAATGTGGCTGAAGAAACATCTGCCTCCTCGTATGTTCTTGACAAGGATACGGACCTGGATAACGAAACTGAACAATTTCTGCGTTTTCTGAAAAGCCTTAATTCACGCCATTCCCGTCATACAGCTATTCTGCAGGCAGTTAAACTCTGGATTCCCTCAGCTGGCATCAGCAGTCAAATTGAGTCAATTGAATATGACCATGTTTTTTTCAGGGCGGCGGCTGAGGAAAATGGATTACTGGTCCAGCCCATGGCAACTGATACAGATCTCAACAGAATACAGGCCCTGAACCTCCCAGCAGTTCTTACTTTTTATCTGCCAAACCACGCCTGGCC
>JAFDCT010000183.1 GCA_019312695.1 Deltaproteobacteria bacterium
ATTATTTTTTGCCGTGCTTTTTGCTATTCGTTCGAAGAACGAATATATAAAAAGCGCAACTTTCATTATTTTTTGCTGCGGACGTTGATGCAGTCGAGCTGCCCGCCTTTTTTTCGGCTTTTTCCGGGGAACTTTTTGCTGACGTGTCGGCTGCGGCAGTTCCTGAACTATTACACGATGCGCTACTGTAACCATCAGCGTACCACCCTCCGCCTTTCAACTTGAATGAACTCATGGACACGAGTTTTTTAACTGGACCTGAACAGTCAGGGCAGGTTGTTAGTGGATCTTCGGTCATCCGTTGAAAAACTTCTAAAACAGTACGACATGTAGTGCATTCATATTCATAGATAGGCATTTGTTCAGTTGCTCCGGTTCTTTATAGCCCCAAGTTATAGGGGGAAGTTTTCTCATTTTACTATTTCTTCAATGCAGTTCAGCCAAGCTATACCTGATTTGGGGGCAAATATTAATTTCGATGCACCTCATTGTCAATACGGCAATTTTTTTCTAAGCAAATTAAACAATAAGAACTGTATTACGATTTTATTTTCATCGTCAGGTGTTTTCTTATTTTGTATAAAACTAGAGATAAAAACAAATATTTAATTTTATCTTTTCCATATAACTGCATTATAGGATGCTTTTCCTTATTTTTTTATATTTACTGTTTTAAGCTATTTCATTTTTATCATAAAATTTAGTGATTTTATCTTTTTTCAAAATAACTACTTGCATTTTTAATTTTTTATGCAATAGAATTCATTAAAAATCAAATCATAATGCTTGTAACAATCCTATTTTCGGGGAGACCTTTATTAAATTATTATTGGTGGAGGATGATACTATGGCGAAAACACTCGTTGAGATGGCGGCCGAAATTATACAGTCCCAATGCAGTTCAACAGCGATGACAACAGAAGAAATTGCCAATTCCTTGCAAAACACTTTTAAAACATTACAGGATATTCAAAGTGCGGAGATCCATTTTCTGCAAGAGGGTTCAACTGATCCCTCCATTAAGTTAAAACCAGGACCTGCCCTATCTCCAAAAAAATCACTGCAGAAAAACAAGGTGATCTGTCTAGAATGTGGCCAGGAATTCAAGATGCTTTCGCCCAAGCATCTCAGATCTCATGGTCTTACCAGCAGGGAATACCGAGTCAAGCATGGTTTTTCGCTCCGACAACCCCTCTGCGCCAAATCCTTGTCAGACAAAAGAAAAAAAGCAGGCAAGGCCCGGGGACTTCCGGAAAATTTACGTAAGGCAATAGCTCAGAGAAAGAAACGTAAAACAAAATCTTCCGCAAAGAAAAAATAAACTGCAACTTTCATATAAAGAGCACCTGCCGTTTTTTTATTAAGGCCGGCAGGTGCTCTTTATTTTCAAAAAAGGCAAAATTTTGATTATAATCACAACTGTTGTGTAGACAGTTATTTCTTAAAGTAGTACTCTCGCTGTTTCTGAAAATCAGAAACTCGAATTTCCCTTGAAAAGATATTTTCATTCCCTTTAAAACAGGCAAAAAACTAATTTCAAAACGATAAGAAGATACATATTCAAGCTCAGTTACTATGATTGGTATTTTTGATTCAGGAGTCGGGGGTATGACCGTCGCCCGGGCAGTTGAAACCCTGCTCCCCGACTATCAAATCATTTACTACGGCGACCTTGCCAGGACTCCTTATGGCAGCAAAAGTCCTGAGGCTATCATTGACTACTCTATCGAAAACACCCAATTTCTCCTGGAGCATGGTGCCAAAGTTATCATTATTGCCTGCAACTCTGCCGCAAGCGTAGCCTCTGATATTCTCCGCCTGAATTTCACAGTACCCATTTTCGAAGTAATATCCCCGGCAGTTAAACGTGCAGTGGACACTACATTGATCGGCAATATAGGAATTATAGGGACCAGAGCTACAATACGCTCCGAAATTTATGATCAAAAAATCAAAGAACTTGCGCCCCAATTTCATGTTTTTTCCCAGGCCTGCCCGCTTCTGGTACCTCTTGTAGAAGAAGGCTGGATTGATGCACGGGAGACAAAGATGATACTGCGGAAATACCTCTCCCCATTAAAACAGAAGCAGATTGATACGCTTGTTCTCGGCTGCACCCATTATCCTCTTCTCAAGGATCTGATTCAGCACCGTATGGGCAAAAACAGGATAAGACTGATTGACTCTTCCATAGAGACTGCATTAACATTAAAAAAATATCTCGATGAAAATAGTGATTTTGGCCATACTCTTCAGCGTGATACTATAAACAGATATTTTGTGTCTGATAAAACAACAGCTGCTGTTGATACAGCAGCAAAAATATTTGGCCGGCCAATAGAACTGCAAAAGGTGTGAAGTGCAATGCAATATACTTCCTTTAATATTTCAGCCATAATTATGGCCAAAGCATGCCGTAATCTTCTCCTGCTTGCCGTCCTGTTCCTGGCACCAGTCCCGGCAAAGGGAGAGTCTATGGCTGCGCTGGAAGTCGCACAAAAACTGCAAAATACTTATGAAGAAGCGACAACCCTGGTTGCCGACTTCAACCAGACAACCACTATGAAATTCAGCTCCAGGGTGCGGGAAGGCAGCGGCACCATGATCTTTAAAAAACCGGGTCGGATGCGATGGGACTATGTAACACCTGATCATCAGGTGCTTATCAGTGATGGCGAAACTATCTCAATGTATTTTGAAAAAAACAACCAAATGATTGTCAGCAGGGCCAAAGACTACCTGCAATCCGATGTCACCTATTCTTTCTTTGCTGGCAGCGGCAATATTTTGAAAGATTTTGCAGTGAGTGAACCGGATATTTTCAAGCCAAAAGATAATTCTTTACTCATCAAACTGACCCCAAAATCATTACACCCACACGTGTCATCATTACACCTCTGGGTTGATCACGAGACTTTTCTGATAACTCGCATGCAGATTGTCGATCATTTTGAAACGGTTACTGATCTCTTTTTTGATAATATTGTAATTAATGTTGATCATTATGGAATCCTTAAGATAGAAGAAAAATTGTTCAATTTTACCCCTCCGGCCAATACTGAAATTATTGAGCAGTATTAAAAAGATTCAGCCAACAGCAGACTTTGAATCCTCATACAAAAGCTTCTCTGGTCAAACCAACCAAAATTAACCTCATTTCCATGCCATGGGCCCTGTTTAACAGGCCGTCTATCCAGCTCGGCTCCTTAAAAGCATATATTGAGAGCAAGAGTCATGGTGTCTCAGTTGATACCAATCATCCTTATCTGGAAGTAGCAGCCATTCTGGGGCCCGACTTATATTACTGGATCAGCAAGAACCCCTGGGTCAGCGAAGCCATATACTCCCCCCTGGTCTTTCCTGAACAGGCTGCATCTGCTGAAGATTTATCAAGGAAATACGTCCGGAAAGCTGATCCCAATACAAGACGGCTCTTCGACTATAAAAACCTGGTCAAGAAGGTAAAAAAACACCTGCATGATTGGATCGGAAGTCATGACTGGACACAGTATACCCTAATAGGATTTTCGGTGTGTTTTCATCAGCTTTTTGCCTCTCTTGCAGCTGCCAGGGAAATCAAGAAAAAACATCCGCAGGCAACCATTGTTTTTGGCGGTTCATCATGCGGTGACGCAGCAGGGCGATCATTACTGAATACCTTTCATTTCATAGATTATATTATCCAGGGTGAAGGCGAGAAAGGGCTTCTAACACTTTGTTCATATATTACCGGCGGTCAGGCTGACTCTCTCCCGGCTCATATTATAACACGGCAATTGCACCCCAAAAGCACATTGCCGTCTCAAAGCCAGGTTGGGGAGAAACAACTGGCCTCACTTTCCGACATACCGGTTCCGAACTATGAAGACTATTTTTCAGAGCAAAAAAAATGGTTTTCGCATAAACCGTTTATTCCTATCCTGCCGGTAGAGTTTTCCCGTGGCTGCTGGTGGAACAAATGTTCATTCTGCAACCTCAACTTGCAATGGTGCGGTTACCGCTATAAAAATGCTGCCCAAATGCTGCACGAGGTAAATACTCTTGCCAAAAGGTATAAAACCCTTGATTTCACATTTGTAGACAATATGCTGCCTCCGAAAGAGGCCCTCCATTTTTTCAAGATGACCGGAAAAGGCCATTCTGATTTTAACTTTTTTGCCGAAATACGTTCAGCAAAAAGTAAAAAGCAGGCTGCAGGCATTTTTCCCATTTATCGCCAGGGCGGCCTTTCTACAATTCAGGTGGGTATTGAGGCTTTCAGCAACAGCCTTCTGCAGAAAATGCAAAAGGGCATCAGTGTGATTGAAAATATCGCAACCATGCGCGCAGCCCTGGAGAACAACCTGAACCTGGAAGGCAATCTTATTCTGCATTTTCCAGGCTCCACTCAGGCTGAAGCAACCGAAACTCTTGATAACCTTGATTATGTCTTTCCCTACCCTCCCCTAACCGTTGCCTCTTTTTTTCTTGGGCATGACAGTCCGGTCCACAAAAATCCCCACAAATTCGGCATCAAGAAAATCATCAACCATCCGAATAATTATAAACTTTTTCCCAGGTCAATTCTCGCCCAGATCAGCCTCCTGGTAAAGGATTACCGAGGGGATCGCACAAAGCAGCGAAAGATATGGAAACCGGTTTTGCGGAAAGTAACTCAATGGCAGCAATACCACGTACAGAGAAAAAGGGATTTTTTGCAGAAACCTCTGCTTTACTATCGGGACGGAGATGACTTTCTTCTTATCCGCCAGGAACTTGCCGATGGGAAAATCCTGCATCATAGATTGCTTGGCGCTTCACGGCAGATATATCTATCCTGTACGCATACCACAACCGACACTGAATTATTTATGAAATTCCCTGATATCGCCCCAGAAAAAATCCTTTCATTTCTCGCAGATCTCCACAAGAAAAAAATTTTATTCTGCGAAAAAAACAAATATCTTGCCTTGGCTGTTCATTTCAGGGATTAATACTATAACACAAACCTAGAATCATATTATTGACAGGTGACCTTATGCCGGATAACAGTTCAGGCCATGAAAGTTTTGCAGACCTTTTCAAGGATGACACGCTAACCCAAAAGCAATTTTCACCAGGCCAGAAAATACTGGCAACTGTTGTTGATATCTCCCAGGATACGATCTTTCTCGATGTTGGGGGAAAAAGCGAAGGCTGCCTGGATCGTAATGAACTCGAAGACGAATCCGGGAATATAACCGTCAAACAGGGTGACAGCCTGGATGTCTACTTCCTGTCATCAGCCCGGAATGAAATGCTTTTTACCACCAAAATCGGCGGAGGCGCTACTTCTCGAACTCATCTTGAAGAAGCATATCGCAGCGGTATCCCCCTTGAGGGTTATGTCAATAAAGAAATAAAGGGAGGATTTGAAATTACTGTTGCCGGCAATATCAGGACATTCTGCCCTTATTCCCAAATGGGCCTGAAAAAAGTTTCTGACCCGGAAGAGTATATCGGCAGGCATTTACTTTTTAAAATCTCCCAATTCAGTGAAGGCGGCCGTAATATTGTCCTTTCCCGACGGGTTATTCTGGAGGAAGAACAGGAACAGAAGCGTGAGGAGCTGAAAAAACATATTCATGAAGGCATGACAATCAAAGGCCAAATAACATCAATAAAGGACTTCGGTGCCTTTGTTGACGTGGGCGGCATTGAAGGACTCATTCCGATCTCTGAGATAGGCTGGTCAAGAACGGAAGATGTCCACGAAGTGCTTGCAGAAGGCCAGGATGTGGAAGTGGTAATTCTCAAGCTCGACTGGGAGAATGAACGCTTTTCATTCAGCCTCAAACAGGCCCTGCCGGATCCCTGGCAGGACATTGCCAAAAGGTTTCCGGCCGGCTCCTTTCAAACCGGCAAGGTTATACGTTTGGCAAAATTTGGCGCATTTGTAAATCTTGCTGCCGGCATTGATGGTCTTATTCATATTTCCAAACTGGGGGGCGGCAGGAGAATTAACCACCCCAAGGAGATTGTTGAAGAAGGCCAGACAGTGGATGTAAAAATCGAGGAAGTTGACCAGGAAAATAAACGTTTGTCCTTAGCCCTTGTTACTGAAATAACTGACGAGGAAACCACAGATATTGAAAAAGCAGATGTTAAGCAATATATACAAAAACAGGCCAAATATGAAAAGAGTGATTCAATGGGCACCCTGGGTGAAATTCTTAAGGCAAAACTAAAGGAAAAAGAAAAGAAGTAACTTTTTCAGGAAGTGCGGGTATCCATATGTTTGGGCCAATTATTTCAGACTTAAAAAACGGTATACTGCCGGATAATAACTTACTCCGCCAACGGTTTGAAGCAGCACTTATCAAAAAAATGGGTGTCATAAGAACACCCTACTCATTCTGGCCTGCTGACACAAAAATCAATCCCCATGCCAAACAACTTCTTTGGGCCGCAATTCTCCTCCAGGACAAGGAAAAATTTGAAATTGTCAGGGCAATAATCAGCTCTGAACTTGAAGAAAAACAACGAGCAAAGGGACAACGGGAAAACATGCAATCCCTGACTGCAAAAGTTCATCAGCTCCTGCAGGAATATATCCTTGAGTTTATAGCGCTGGCACCTGATGACATTTTCCAGAACAAATTACATAAATTAACTCAGGTGATGGTTTCTTTCTAGTTATGTAGCCGCAGGCGATGGCGGTTCATTCACATACATTCTGCTTTTGAGCAGCATAATTCCTCCGGCAACAATCAAACTGCCGCCAAGCCA
>JAFDCT010000184.1 GCA_019312695.1 Deltaproteobacteria bacterium
CGTGACAAGGGAGGAGACTACTCAATACTTAATGAACCTATAAGGCAAAAAGTAAAGCACCTGCTGCTGATAGGTGAAGCTAAAAATACAATATCCCGGGCGTTTATGGCTTTTACTGATGTTGAAATGTTTGATACTCTCCAGGAAGCTGTTTCAAGGGGAGCAAGTCTTGCTGCGCCAGGTGATGCGGTCCTGTTGTCACCTGCCTGTGCAAGTTTCGACATGTTTTCAAGCTATGCTGATCGTGGAAATGTTTTTACAAAGTCTGTTCTGGAATTGCTTAATACTCCTGTAGACACAAACACAGAGGCCGCTCACAGTTAACATGATAGATGCAAAAGAGCACAATATACGGTTGATCATTACCGGCGGTGGTACAGGCGGCCATCTTTTTCCCGGCATTGCTCTCGCTCAGGCTATGATGAGAACCTACCAGGATTGCGAGGTGCTTTATATCGGTACTGAAAGAAAAGTTGACAGGACTGCCTTAGCTGACCTCGGCTTCAAGGTCATGACCATCAAAAGCCGTGGCATAAAAGGAAAAAGCTTTGCTGCAAAGGTAAAAGCTTTACTACAACAGCCTTTCGCCCTTTTTGAAGCTGTCAGGATCATCAAAGGTTTCAGGCCGGACCTGGTATTTGGTGTTGGCGGTTATGTAACAGTTCCGGTGATACTTGGAGCCCGGCTCCTGGGAATAGCAACCTGTATCCATGAACAGAATTCCATTCCCGGGCTGGCCAACAGGCTGCTTGGGCATATAACCCACAGGATATTTGTTTCCCTGCCAGGCAGTGAAAAATATTTTCCAGCCGTCAAAACGATTTTAAGCGGCAATCCGGTACGCCGTTCAATCCTGGACTCTGCCAGCAAAATGGGCCCGCGAGTATACAAGGAACCCTTAACTCTGCTTATTTTAGGCGGCAGTCAGGGGGCTAGGCGCCTAAACAGCATCGTCCTTGATGCAGCTGAAAAATATCTGCGTGATCTGACACCAAAGCCCAATATTATTCACCAGACAGGTGAGCATGATGAAACTCAGGTAAGAGAAAAATATGCAGAACTTGGGATCAGTGCCAGAGTAGAGGCTTTTTTCAGTGATATGGCTGGGATATACTCTCAGGCAGACCTGGTAATTTCACGGGCAGGAGCTACTACCCTGGCGGAACTCACAGTGTCTCATAAACCTGTACTTCTTGTTCCTTATCCTTTTGCTGCTGACAACCATCAGGAGATAAACGGCAGGTATCTTGTCCAGGCAGGTGGCGGTCTCATGTTCAGACAGTCGGATTTGGATGGTGAGAAACTCGGCAGGGAAGTTAAGCGACTTTTGACAGATACTGCTCTTCTGGCTGAAATGGCTGAAAACTCAGGCAAAAAAGCAAAGCCAGAGGCAACAGAAACAATTATCAACAGCTGTATGGAACTGTTAAAAGGCAAGCTGCAGGAAAATATGGGAAAAATTTTAGCTTTTTGAAAATAGCGAACTCTTGAAATGACGAGGAAAAATCAACCGGGAAAGTAAAATTCATTTAATATGTATAGGAAAGGCAAACATATACATTTTGTAGGTATCGGCGGTATCGGCATGAGCGGTATCGCGGAATTGCTGCTCAATCTGGGGTACAAGATCAGCGGTTCCGATCTGCAGGAATCTGACATAACCCGCCGGTTGGAATCTCTTGGGGGCAAAATTCATATTGGCCATGATGCAGCCTGGATAAATAGCGCTGATGTGGTTGTTACCTCTTCAGCCATTGCTGCCAACAATCCTGAAGTACAGGCTGCGGTAAATTCTCTTATTCCCGTCATTCCACGGGCCGAGATGCTGGCAGAGCTTATGCGGCTTACCAAGTTTGGCATTGCCATAGCCGGAAGCCACGGCAAGACTACAACCACCTCGATGGTGGCCTGGCTCCTTGCTGAAGCAGGACTTGACCCAACCGTGGTGATAGGTGGCAAAGTTGATTGTCTGGGGGGGAGCAACGCCAAGCTTGGACAGGGTGACTTTCTCGTAGCAGAGGCGGATGAATCAGATGGGTCCTTTCTGAAGCTTGCCCCTGTTCTGGAGGTTGTAACCAATATTGACTTGGAACATCTTGATTTCTACAGTTCCATTGAACAGATCAAGGGGGTTTTTCTTGAATTCATCAATAAAATACCCTTTTACGGCGCTGTCATTCTTTGTCTTGATGACCCTCATGTCGCCTCTATCCTGCCCGAGGTCAAAAAAAGATTTTTAACTTACGGTTTAACCAGTCAGGCAGATATATATGCTAAAAGCATCAGTACCGCCGGTCTTAAAACCCGATTTGAAGTCTGCAGCGAGAATGAGGTTCATGGTGAAATTACCTTGTCGCTCGCTGGTGTGCACAATGTATACAATGCTTTAGCCACCGTCACAGTAGGGATGGAGTTGGATATCCCGTTTGCTGCAATTGCTGCTGCTTTACAAAGTTTTTCGGGGGTGCAGCGGAGATTGCAGATCAAAGGAGAAAGGAGTGATGTAACTGTTATTGATGATTATGGACATCATCCAACTGAAATTCGGGCAACCCTCTCCGCCCTACGTGACGCTTGGCCTGCACGAAGACTTGTGGTTCTTTTTCAACCGCATCGCTATACACGGACCAAAGCCCTGGCTGAAGAATTCTATACCGCCTTTCATGAGGCTGACATCCTTCTGTTAACTGAAATTTATGGCGCCAGCGAGGCTCCTATACCAGGAGTGACCTCTGAAGCCTTGTTGAATGGCATAAAACAGCATGGCCACAGACACGCTTTCCTTGAACCAAGTTTTGAAAAACTCATTGCCAGGACCATGGAAATAATTGTTCCCGGTGATGTGGTCTTGACATTGGGAGCAGGAAACATCTTGCAGGCTGGCGAAAAGCTGCTGGAAATGCTCCAGGATTGATATCGACCTGACTGAACTGAAACATGGCATCTCTTAATTCACACGCAAAGGATCTTTCCCGTTTCTGGAAAGGTAAAATTTTATGGGACAGTCCCATGTCAAAACTTTCGACCCTTAAGGTCGGAGGGCCTGCAGAAGCTGTTATTTCAGTACAGAACAGTGAGGACCTTAAAAGACTGCTGCTCTGGCTTAAACAAAATTATATTGACTGGTGGGTTGTCGGCAGAGGCAGCAATATACTGGTTCCTGATAAAGGGATTGCCGGCGTGATCCTAGTGCTGGAAGGCGAATTCAATTCTATTGATAAGCTACCGGTACCGGTTTCATCAACTCATACCAATAAAGTTCTGGTCCGTGCCGGCGGCGGCTGCTTGCTGCCTAAATTTGTAAGTTACTGCACATCACAGGGTCTGAGCGGCCTGGAATTTGGTGTAGGCATACCGGGAAGTATCGGTGGGGCTATCGTCATGAATGCCGGTGCCTGGGGTTTTGAAATTGGCAGTCTGGTTGAGTCGGTTGACCTTATGGACAGCACCGGCATCATCTCTGCCGTCCCGGGAAAGTCTCTCGGTTTTGCCTACAGAAAATGGTCAATGCCGAAAAATACGGTCCTGCTTGCGGCAACCTTTGCCTTAACACCAGGCAACAAGGAAAATATCAAAGCTGCATGCAGGAAATACCAGGATTTGCGTTACAAGAACCAACCGGTGGGGGAACCAAGTGCTGGTTCCTTTTTTAAAAATCCGCCAGCGGAATCAGCCGGGCGTCTTATTGAAAAGGCCGGGCTTAAAGGATTTTCCATAGGCGGCGCTCAGGTTTCCCCAAAGCATGCCAACTTCATCATAAATACCGGTACGGCTTCCACCGCGGATATTTTAGAACTCATGCATGTTATCCAGCAGGAGGTCCAAAAACGTTTTGGCATAAAACTCGAACCTGAAGTTCATATCCTGGGAAGAGAGTAAGCAAACAATGAATATTCCTCATTTTGCAAAAATTAAAATCAGCTCAGTTAAAAACTGTAACGGGTTAAAACCCGGTGCAAACAGAAAGTATTTACTCGTTATGCGAGCTGTGGCCATACTCGTGCTTTTTTTGATTTTAGGCTTTGGTGCCAGGCATGTTTATCACAGGCTGTGTCATTGGGAATTCTTTCAGATAACCGCTGTAAAGATTGAAGGAACCCGTATGACAAGCAAGGAGCAGATAGCCGCCTTGAGCAAAGTTGATATCCACTCAAATCTGCTGGCTGTAAATGTAGAACAGGTAGAATCAATACTCGAAAGCCACCCCTGGATCGCCTCGGCAGAAGTTATACGTGACTGGCCAAACAGGCTGTTGATAAGTTTACAGGAAAAAAATCCAGTAGCCCTTTTAAACAGGGAAACCGGCCTCTTCTACCTTGACAAAAGAGGTGAAATCATTGCAGCCGCAGGCCTATTACAGGAACTTGACTTTCCTGTCATCACAGGATTTGAAAGCTTTTTATTCAACACAGCATCATCAGGACGTGTTCCGGAACCACTTCGGGATGCATTAGAATTACTGAAATTGTCCAATAGAAATAATCCCATCCTGTCTGAGCAGAATATTTCAGAAATTCATGTCGCAGAAAACGGAGAGCTTATTCTCTACCTGCTTGACAGATCATTCCCAATCTATCTCGGCAGTGATGGAAAAATCTCAACACGTTATTACCGCCTGGTTAAAGTTTTGAAGGATCTCTATAAAACGCGTGAATTTTCTGAAGTATCATTTATCCGTTTGGACTATCAGAAAGATACAATTCTGGTTGGCAAACTTGAAACCGACAGAATAGATCGGGGATGAAATTAATGGAAAAAAAGCAGCGGGGAGAACTCATCGTTGGACTTGATGTCGGCACCACAAAAATCTGTGCTGTCATTGGCGAAATTTTCGAGGACAAGATTGATATTATCGGTATCGGTACCCATCCTTCCATCGGGTTAAAAAAGGGTGTGGTTGTCAACATCGAAAGCACGGTGCACTCTATCCGAATGGCTGTAGACCAGGCTGAAGAAATGGCCGGATGTGAAATAAATACAGTCTGTGTCGGTATTGCCGGCAGCCATATCAAGGGTTTCAACAGTCCAGGCATTGTTGGCATCAAGAACCGGGAAATCCGCCAGGATGACATAGATAGGGTTATAGATGCTGCCAGGGCGGTTAATCTTTCACAAAATCAGCAGATAATCCATGTCCTGCCCCAGGAGTTTATGGTTGATGATCATACCGGCATTCAGGATCCTTTGGGCATGACCGGTGTCA
>JAFDCT010000185.1 GCA_019312695.1 Deltaproteobacteria bacterium
AAATAATTTATCTGCCAGAATGAAATCGAGTAATAAAGGACATGCGGTTATCTATTTTTGCCAGACTTATAATCAGTTATCTTGTTTTATTCATCATGCTTGCCGGGATCAGCCTGTATTTTATTTATCATCTCAGCTGGATGAATGAGGTAACCAGGTCAATTATTCTAAACGATACATCAGTCTTCGAATATTCCAACCTTCTCACTGATGCCTTACTTTCAGAAGTCCGGAATGATCGCAAATATGTGGTCTTAAAAGATGAGGAGTTGTATGGCAACTATGTTCAGGCAAAAGATGAATTTGCCAAGCTCCTAAATGAGGCATTTGCAAGAGCAGCCTCAGAGGAGATGAAACATTTCTTCTACACTATCGATGTACAGCATGAGAATTTCAGCCGTCTGGTCAATGAGGAACGCGAGCTCATTAGAGGTGCCAATCCTTATCCCGAAGATAAGTTTGCAACAGAAAAGAAAAATATCTCTGACAATATAATTAACCAGCTTAAAAACATCAGGCAGACAAGTGAAAATAATATCTTCAGCAAGATTGTAAATTTAAGCGAAAGTGGAGATAAAATTAAAAATATATCTGTTATAATCTCGGTTATTGCATTATCAACCGGTTTGATAATTGCTTTTATCATCACCAGGAGCATCAAGAAACCATTGGATGTAATGCGGGCGAAAACAGTGGAAATTTCAAAAGGGAATTTCAGGGGTGACCTTGATGTCAAATCACCGCCTCAGATTGCCGAACTTGCAACTGCAATCAATACCATGTGCCATAGGCTGCAGGAAGTCGATGATATCAAATCCGACTTCTTTTCGCATATGTCTCATGAGTTGCGGACGCCCCTTACTTCTATAAAAGAGGGAACGGCAATGCTTCTTGATGGTTTGGTAGGAGAAACATCAGACAAGCAGCAGCGCATTCTCAGAATTGTTGTACAGGAAAGTAATCGCATGATAGGTTTGGTTAACGGACTATTGGATCTGGGAAAAATGGAGGCGGGGATGTTGAAGTACCAGTTCATACCAACGGATCTTGCCACCCTGGTGAAAGAATCTCTGGAATCCCTGGCTCCTCTGGCTGAATCAAAAAATATATCAATCGATAATAAAATAGCGTTCCTGCAGCCCGTTAAGATCGATCAGGAAAGAATACTGCAGGTTTTAAGCAATATTATTGGTAATGCGATAAAATTCAGCTATGATGACGGTAGGATAAAACTTCAAGCGCATGTGCATGTTGATGAAGGATTTGTTGAAGTGCAGGTGCACGACACCGGTATAGGTATACCGGAAAAAGACCTGGAGAGAATTTTTCAGAAATTTCAACAGATAAGTGGCCCTACAGGTGAAAAGATCAAAGGCACAGGATTAGGCCTGGCCACTGTTAAACAGATAATTCTTGCTCATGGAGGGAAAGTTTGGGCAACAAGTCGGATAGGACAGGGAAGCACTTTTTATTTTACCTTGCCCTTAGCTGTTTAGTCGTAACTCTCAATACAGTTTCATGCGCCCCGGTGCAAAATAAGGTTCTCAACGTGAGGACTTACATGAAACTTGAAGAGTACAGGGAAAATATGGCGGCCGGTCATTTTGAGACCGTCATAGAGCAAAGCAATCAGATCCTTGCTGAAAATGATACGAAGCCGCCTGCTGACGTGGCCCTCTTTTCATTGGGTAAGGTGTATGTGCATCATGATTTTGCCCGTCGGGACTATGAACTTTCACAAGATTATTTTGAGAAGCTTATTGAGAATTTCCCGAATTCAGATCTTGCCTCTGAAGCAAGGACATATATAAGTTTATTTGAAGCTATTGCTGCCGGGGAAAAGGAGAAAGCTGCCGCAGAGCATAAATTATTGCAAAAAGAGAAGGAATCAGGGGCTGCTCCGGATGAGCAATTACGAGAAAAAGAAATAATAGTAACTAAAGAAAAAAAATCAGCACCCCTTTCCGGGATTGGCAAAGTTGTTGAAAAACGGAACTTTGAGGAGGCGGTGGAAAAAAATCTACAGATTGTGGAAGAATTTGGCTCAAATAAGCCGGCTGATGAGGCGCTCTATAACCTTGGCCGGATTTATGCTCATGTTGACAATCCAGCAAAGGATTACAATAAGTCCAAGGTTTATTTTCATGAGTTAAGTAAGCAGTTTCCGGACAGCGCTTTTGCAGAAGAGGCGCGGATATGGCTCGGGCTTTTTGAAACCATAGAAAAAATACAGCAGATTGATATCGATATTGAGCAGCAGAAAAAACAGTTAACGCGCTAACAAGAAAATTTCAGTTATGACAAAAACTAAAATCCTCGTTGTAGATGACGACAAAAATCTTTTAGATCTTATTCATATGCGATTGGAGGCCTCAGGTTATGATGTCACCGCAGTCGATCATGAAAATAAGGCAAAAGAAATTATTGCCAAAGAGGTTTTTGATGTCTCTGTCATTGATTTGCAGCTGGTTCACCAGGACGGCCTCCAATTAATGGAGGAAGCCCATCTCGTACAACCGGAAATGCCGGTTATTATTCTTACCGCCCACGGCAGCATTGAAAATGCTGTGGAGGCTATGAAGAGAGGTGCATTCACATATCTGACCAAGCCTTTTGACTCCCGGGAACTGGTCCTGCAGATTGAAAGGGCCCGGGAAAGAACTAAATTGACGGGGGAGATTAACAGGCTAAAAGAACTCCTGGAGGAGCGATTTAATTTTGCCAATGTGATTGCGAAAAGCGAATCGATGCGACATGTTCTCGACCAGGTGGGACAAATCGCCCATACAGATTCTAATGTGGCTATCTATGGGGCAAGCGGTACGGGGAAAGAGCTTATTGCCAAGGCCATTCATATATCCAGCCCCAGGAAGGATTTTCCATTCCTGGCAATCAATTGTGCCGCTATTCCTGAATCCCTGCTTGAAAGTGAACTTTTCGGCTACGAGAAAGGAGCTTTTACCGGCGCTGTGAAAAACAGTAAGGGGCTTTTTGTCAGGGCTGACAGGGGTACAATGTTTCTTGATGAGATTGGCGACATGTCTCTTACAATACAGGCGAAACTTTTGCGGGTTCTGCAGGAGAGATCATTTGTGCCGTTGGGGAGTGAGCGACCGGTTTCCGTAAATGTCCGTATTATTGTTGCAACCAATAAGAACTTAAAGAAGGAAGTTAAAAAAGGGAATTTCCGTGAGGATCTTTTTTACCGGATTCATGTCATTCCTATTGAACTTCCGATGCTGCGTGACAGAAAAGAAGATATTCCGCCTCTTGTTGAACATTTTATAAGTAAATACAGTGACCTGATGGATAAGAAAGTTAAAGCCATCACTCCTGTGGCAATGCAGAAACTCATGCTCCATGACTGGCTTGGTAATGTCCGGGAACTTGAAAATACCATAGAGTTTGCTATTGCAATGACAAACAGCGATACTATTACTGATAATCTTGTTTTGCAGGTAAAAAATGACCAGCAAGAATTG
>JAFDCT010000186.1 GCA_019312695.1 Deltaproteobacteria bacterium
AATGATTTCCTGCATGTATAGCAGGGGCAACCTTGAAGGCAAAGAAAATCCCCGCATCTGGGGTTTGAGTAAAAAGTTCCTGAAGAAATTTGAAGAAATGACTGCGCCCTACGGCAGTATGAACTGCTGCGATATAGCCGGTGTTGACTGGAAAGACAGGGAAGCGGTCAAAGAGTATTATTCCAACCCGGACAGCAGCCGTAAAACCTGTATCAAGCTTGTTGGCGATGCTGCTTACATTTTAGGGGAACTTTTAGAGCGGGAAGAAGCAAAAAACAGCGAAGAGAAGTAGCGTTACTTTCTGTTATTTGCTGGCCCTGCCAGGCACAATAGTAAAGTTCTCTTTTTGTCCTGACGATAGGTTGTTCTAAAGCTACCTGGTTAATGTATTAAAATTCATATTCATGCAAACTTACAGGATTCGCACTTCAGTCCGTTTAATATGTCCAAAGGATACGGCTGGTCGATGCGATGTTTTTTAAAGTCAAGATAGTGGCAAGAAAGCATGAAAGAAGAAGAAAGATATAATTGATTCCCGGCTAAAGAATATGGTTTTGGCTGGAGACTACCCATAACTTGGCAGTATGCAGTTATTGTCTGGAAATAATAGCTGAACCCTATGCAACAAACCGGACCATACCTTTTTTCTTGACATAACCTGTTGTTTATCCTTTTATTTTTTTTTAAATAAGTATTACTGTATTTGCCTTCAGCTTACTGTCTGGGAGTATTCGCACTCTTTGGTAAAAAACAGTAATAAAATAAGTGATTACGCCCTGTAGATTTTTTTTCGGTTTAAACTTTATAAGATGGAGGTAAAGAATGTTTCTTGATAAAAAAGTTAAAGACCTGCTAATCCCTCTTAAGGATTGTGCTACTACCCATGTTGACAAACCTCTTCGTGAGGCTGTGGACGAACTGCAAACTGTTTTCTGTGAGATTGAGACCGGTAAATGTACCGAGGCGGGTCACCGAACCAGCCTGGTCCTTGACGATAATGAAGAACTGGTTGGAATCCTGGATTTTCAGTCCATTCTAAAGGTGCTGATTCCTGAAATTGCCGGGACATTCAGTCAGAAACTGCAGGCCCTTGGGGTTTCAATAGCTTTTGCCGAAGGCGACGCCCATCATCTTGATGAATCAAACCAGAAGTTTAAGGCTAGGGTGGTAAAAAATGCTGAAACAAAAGTCGGTGAAGTCATGCTTAAGCTTCGGGGCAAAAATGCTACGGCAGATATGGGCCTGGTAGATGCACTTAAAATTATGCACCGTACTAAAATCACCACCCTCCCTGTTTATGAAAATGACAAATTGGTGGGAATTCTGCGTGATTCTGATCTCTTCCTTGCAACAGCACATATCCTTTCGGAATAATGATATAAATTTTTAATAGCTTCGTTTGATTCTTGTAGAACAGGTTCAGATTTTTTTAAAAAGCTCCTTCCTGATGATTTGGAAGGAGCTTTTTATTTTCAGTAATTATTGAAGGGTATAGATTTTACTTTCAGATTATTCCTAAAATTCGGGTCACAGCAAGTACTCGATAGGATCCTCTGCTTATTTTCTCCCCTGCAGAAAAAAGATCTGGTAGGTCACCCTGCAGGAGCCATATGTTTTAATAAACCATTCATCAAGCTGGTTTATGCGGGAAGGAGTTAAGGGGTGCTGAAACTTGTGCTTCCAGCCTGCAGTGCCCGTTTTCTTGATATGCATCAGGAGATCTTTTGCAGACCGGTAGTCTTTTTCAATAAGTTCTTCCGCAAACTCACTTTCTTGAAAATTATTCTGTAATGCCACCCAAAGTTCTTCCTGTCCCGGGAATGTCCGGGCGGCAAGAGTTTCCTTCAGGGTTTGTATGGCAGACAGACCTTCGCCCAGTTCCTTTAAACTTTGCGGTCCGAAGATCGAACAGGACATGGCGCCGCCAGGCACAAGAATCCGGGCAATGTTATACAGCGTTCTGTCCATATCGGAAAACCACTGCAAAGAACCATTGCTTACAACCAGGTCATATGATTTTTCGCCGACAGTTTGTAAAAACAGTTCCCCCTCTGCGCAGATAAACTCAATAGCCGGTCTATTCAGTTTAAGACGGGCTATAGTGATCATTTCCGGGGAAAAATCCAGAGCCACTATCTTTGCCTCAGGGAATCCGGCAGCCAGTAGTGCGGTAAAATTGCCAGTGCCACAGCCTATCTCGAGAATGGTTTTTATATTGTTCTTTTCAGTTTTTTCAGGGAGTTTTGCTGCAAGTCTACGGGAAACTTCAGCCTGGATTTTGGCATAGCTGTCATATGAATCTGCTGCTCGCGAAAACTTTTGCTGAATAACCTGTTTTCTCAATTCATGCTGCAGCGAACAATTTTCATGCAGAAATGGTGCATGCCCCGCATTATCAATGATCTCAATGTCAGCTCCCGGCAGTATTGGCATATCTTCAGGAGGAGCAACGATGTCCTGTTTGCCGTGAATCAGTTGTATGGGAACCTGGGGCAGTGGTTCCGGCACCTTAAAGGTGCTGAGATAGTCAAGACCCCTTTGCAGCCCGGCAATATTTTTTTCAGCCTCAGCAAGATAAAAAGGTTCAAGATTGGCACGAAAGTTTGTGTAAGTCTGCTTATGGCCCAGGAAGCATTTCCGGTAGAAGCCCTTAAGGAAAGACGCAGGGGCCTGGGAGAATTCAGTCCTGATGGCATCGATTTCAGTCTCTGGCCATGAGGTTCGAAGTGAAACAAGGACCAGCGAATTGATCAGCTCACTGTGCCTGGCGGCAAACTTCAGAGCCAGCATGGCTCCCATGGACCAGCCTACAAGCCGCACTTTCCTGAGGCCTTTGGTTTCAAGAAAGTACAGCAAATCCTGTTCAATTGTTTCAGGATCAAGCATGTTTTCCGGATATATCCAGGAGGGGACAGGATCAAGGAGTCGCAGCATTCTGCCGTCAAAAGCCCAGCCGGGCATAAATAGGGTAAGGGGTTTGGTGCCCGGGCTGGATTCAATATTTTTAAATGAATGGTTCATACAAAGCAGTCAAGCAGATAGAGGATAGGTCGGCGCGAATCAGCTGCAAAAGCGATCAGGTGGAGATTTTTCGCAGAGCCGATACCAGAGTCCGGGCGCATTCTTTCAGGTCCTTCTGCTGTTGATACCGGGTAATGGAGAACCGCAGGCGGGCGGTGCCATCCGGCACAGTGGGTGGCCTGACAGCCTTGACATAAACATGCTTTTGCCGGAGTTCTTCGGCGATTGCAAGTGCCTTGGCACTGTCGCCCACCATAACAGGAATTATCTGTGTAGTGCCGGGATCATCGCGGAAGCCGTTCTTCCGCAATTGTTTCTTGAAGTATGCGACCTTTTCGTGGAGGTCCAGCCGAAGTTGTGGCTCTGTTTTAACAAGGTAAAGGGAGGCAAGGGTGGCGCCTATCACGGCAGGCGGCAGCGCCGTCGAATAGATGAAGCTGCGGGCCGTATTGACAAGAAATTTAATAAGTTCCCTGGAGCCGGCGGCATAGGCACCATAACTTCCCAGGGCCTTGCCGAAAGTACCCATGGCAATATCAACAGCCGAACTGACCTTGTCCTCCTCGATGACGCCTGCGCCGTTCTCGCCATACAGGCCTGTAGCATGGGCTTCGTCAACCATCAGTAAGAAGTCATGGTCCTTTTTGAGCTTTACAAGTTCAGCCAGGGGACAGCGGTCTCCGTCCATCGAATAAATAGACTCAACAATAACCAGGCAGCTGTTAAACTGGCTGCGTTTTTCCTGCAATATCTGTTTAAGGTGCATCAGGTCATTATGTCTGAACCGTATGGTCCTGGCCCCGGAAAGCAGGCAGCCGTCATAGATGCTGGCATGGCTCAAACGGTCGGTTATGATTAAGTCGCATCGGCCGGCCAGAGCTGATATTATACCTGTATTAGCCAAGTAGCCGCTGCCGAATGTAAGCGCAGCCTCAGTTGATTTAAGCTGGGCAATTTCCTGTTCCAGGAGGTGGTTTATCTCCAGGTCGCCACTCATTAACCGGGCGGCACCGGCACCGGCACCGAACATTTCAAGATATTTTCTGCTGGCCGAAATGACCTCGGGATGCTCAGACAGGGCAAGATAATCATTGGATGAAAAGTCAAGCAGTCGCTGATCAGAATCCAAGGGTTTGACCCAGCCGCGTCCCAGTCTGGTTAGAGGTGCCAGAAAACGCAGTGTCCTTGTTTTCTCTCTCTCTGCAAGAAATTTCTTCATCCGTTCCATAAATCGACTCCCGGTTCGATTGCGGTTATTTTTTCAGGCCGAAAATGCCCCCGCCTCTCTTGCCGGCAAAAGCTGGGCCAGGAGACTTCTTTTTCTTATGATGTCTTTTTCTGGAAGTCTTTAGCATGGTCAGGTTCCTGAACTGCTGTACATATTTTGCCACAATATGTTCCGGTATGTTTTTACCGGTGGCCGCTTCAGAAAAAATTCGGAACAAGAGATCACATTCAGGATAATAACTTTTTCGCTTCAGCCATTTAGGCCAACTGTTCTCCCTGGCAAAACGGAGAAACTGCGGCAGGTTTCCCAGGTGCAAGGCAATGCTTTCCTTGTGGGCCCGCTTGATACTCATGGGCCCAAGTATCTCATCGAGGCGGGCCCTGATTTTGTGCAGGAAACGATGAAATTCCGGCCCTTTAAAGTACTTGTTCAGGAGATCAAATTCAACAATGGCCCAGGGAAGCAGGAGCAGAGAGAAAAGGAGCTGATCGGGGAGATATATGCCTTTG
>JAFDCT010000187.1 GCA_019312695.1 Deltaproteobacteria bacterium
ATTATTTAATCCTTGAGGTTTTCTAAAGAGCATGCAGGACAGTTCTCCGCCCCGGCTTACCATATTGCTGGTTTCAGCAGCAGCGCTGGCATACGAAATTCTCCTGATGCGGCTTTTTTCCATTGTCCAGTACCATCATTTTGCTTATATGATCATAAGCCTTGCCCTGCTCGGCTATGGCGCCAGCGGCACCTTTCTGGTGTTTTTTAGACAGCGCCTGTTGCAACGATTCCCCCTGGCAATCATTACCAGCATAGCCCTTTTTGGCATTACAGCTGTAGCCTGCTATCTTGGAGGGCAGTACCTGCTTTTTAATCCTGAGGAAATCCTCTGGGACCAGAGCCAATGGCTGAAACTTCTTGTTCTCTACCTGCTCCTGGCCCTGTCTTTTTTTTTCGCGGCAAACTGCATCGCCCTGACATTTTCACAATGCCGGCAGAAGATCTCGGAGATCTATGCTGCTGACCTCATAGGGGCTGGAGTTGGCAGCATGCTCATAATCGGGCTGCTTTTTCTTTTCTATCCGCAAAGAATTCTTCTTTCCCTGGGCAGCATGATTCTCAGCATTTGCGCGGTGGCATGGCTTGAGCTCGGTTTACAGCCACGCTGGCGAGGGGCCCTCTTCATCGGATCAGCCGCGCTCTTCTTCCTGCTGCCGGCGGAATGGACCGTGCTTGCTGTCTCCCCTTACAAGGGGTTGAGCCAGCAGATGCGCATTGAAGGAAGCAGAATAGTCGAGGAAAAATCAAGCCCGCTGGCCTTGCTGACTCTTGTTGAGAACAAAGTTGTGCCATTCAGGTATGCACCGGGATTGAGTCTTACTGCAGAGTTTGAGCCTCCCGAGCAACTGGCAATATTTACAGATGCCGACGCGATGACTGTCATCACCCGCTTTCCAGATGATATTTCCCAGCTTGCCTATCTTGATAAACTGACCTCCGCCCTGCCATACCACCTGAACAAGACAGAGGATATCCTAATCCTTGGTGCCGGTGCCGGGACTGATATTCTGCAGGCATTATACTTTGGTGTAGCGGATATAACCGCAGTTGAACTGAACCCGCAGGTGCCGTATTTTGTTGGCAACAGACCGAAATTTTCAGGCAATATCTTTACCCGTTCGGATGTTCATTTACATATTGCTGAGGCGCGCAGCTTTGTTTCCGGCAGTTCAAAGAAATTTGATCTTATAAAGCTTCCCGTCTTAGATGCTTTCAGCAGCTCAGCTGCAGGCCTTTACGCCCTGCACGAAAACTATCTCTATACGGTTGAAGCTTTAAAAGAGTATATCAACGACCTCACCCCGGGAGGCTATCTGTCGATGAGCCGCTGGGTAAAACTGCCGCCGCGTGATACCGTGAAACTTTTTGCCACGGCAGTAAAAGCCCTGAGAGAGCTTAACATTCCGGAGCCTGAAAATCATCTTGTTATGATCCGCTCCTGGCAGTCAGCTTCTCTGCTTGTCAAAAAAAACCCTGTCAGCCCGGAAGAAATCAGGCTGATAAGGGAGTTCTGCCGGCAGCGGCTTTTTGACCTTGTCTATTATCCAGCCATGCAGGAGCAGGAAGCCAACCGGTACAACATCCTGCAGCAGTCTTATCTCCATGATGCCGCAGTCAGCTTACTGGACGATAATTCTGGCGGATTCATTGAAAACTATAAGTTCAACATTACACCAAGCACCGACGACAAGCCCTACTTCTCAAATTTTTTCAAGTGGCGGACCTTGCCGGAGATCCAGCAGCTCAAGGGGCAGGGGGGTATGGTACTCCTCGAGTCAGGCTATCTGATCCTGATAATCACCCTTATCCAGGCTATAACCGCCAGCCTGGTTTTGATTCTGCTGCCAATAATTTTCAGGCCCTATGCTCCAGTTGAGGGAGCAGCCTGGAACCGTTCCAGGATAATTGTGTATTTTTTTGCCATCGGTCTGGGGTTTCTTTTCCTTGAAATCGCCTTTATCCAGAAGTTTATCCTGTACCTGGGCCACCCGCTCTATGCTGCGGCAGTTGTCCTGGCAATATTCCTTGTTTTTGCAGGCTTAGGCAGCCAGTACGGCCAGAAAAGGAGGTTCCATGTCATATGGCCTGTATCCATGATTCTTGTCCTGGGTATCGTGGATATGTTCACTGCCTTTTTTTTGTTCGATACGATCAACTGGCTGCCGAAATTCATCAAGATACTGATCGCGGTCCTGATGCTCGGGCCGCTTGCCTTCTTTATGGGGATGCCGTTTCCCCTGGCCTTGACGAGGGTGGGATCTGAAACATCAGGGTTGATCCCATGGGCCTGGGCTGTAAACGGCTGCGCTTCAGTTACTGCAGCTGTCCTGGCGACCCTGCTGGCCGTACATTTCGGTTTTGCAGTGGTAGTCTTGACAGCCCTTATTCTTTATGGGCTTGCAGCAGCAGTCTTTGCCTCGGGACAAAATTATAAAGGCGATACATAGTTTAGCAACGGCTAGACAGTATTGAGCAGAATTATAACCTCAAATATTGCAAAGCAACATGTATGAAAGATAACGGTTCCAATGTTTCTGTAACAGAAATTAAGGGATTGACTAAAAGGTTTGGCACGCTGACGGCTCTTGATTGTTTGACATTCAGGGTTTGCAGGGGCGATATTTTAGGCCTCTTGGGACCGAACGGCGCCGGCAAGACAACAGCGATTCACTGCATGCTTGGCCTGATAACACCCAGCAGCGGCTCAATCCGCATTTTGGGGCTGGATATTGGCCGATACAGGCGGAAAATCCTTTCACGGGTAAATTTTTCTTCAGCGTATACTTCCCTGCCCTCCAACCTGACAGTATGGGAGAACCTCATAGTCTTTTCCCGTCTCTACGGCCTTAAATCAGCCCGTAAAAGAATTGATATGCTCCTGGAGCTCTTTGAGATCGGAGAAACTGTTGACAGGCTTACCGGCAGCCTGTCGTCAGGACAGCTGACCCGGTTGAATCTGTGCAAGGCCTTTTTGAACGACCCGGAAATACTCTTTCTGGATGAGCCGACAGCAAGCCTTGATCCCGATATAGCAGCAAAGGTGAGGCAAGGACTGCATGAACTGCAGCGGCAGCGGGGGCTGACCATGATCTACACCTCGCACAATATGCAGGAAGTTGAACAGATGTGTGACCGGGTAATTTTTCTGGCCAGGGGCCGCATCGTCATGCAGGGTTCGCCGTCTGAGATCATTAAACAGTCGAAAAGCCCGTCGTTGGAGGATCTTTTCATTGCAATAGCCAGGAACGGCCACCTGTATCAGACAGTCATCGCTGGGGAGGAAGAACCATGTGGCTCAGAATAAGTGCTATTGTCATGCGCTATTTTTTCCTGCACCGGCGCAGTGTTGCAAGGGTGATGGAGATCTTTTTTTGGCCGGTGATGAACCTCCTGGTCTGGGGATTTGTAACCTATTACCTGAAGGAGCTGGCATTACCGAAAACAGTATTATTCCTGCTTGGCAGTGTCATTCTGTGGGATGTCCTCTACCGGTCCCAGCAGGGTATAACACTGGCAATAACCGAAGAGTTCTGGGTCAAGAACATCATTAACATCTTTATAAGTCCGATCAGTATGGGTGAGCTTTTAACGGCAATCTGTATCGTTGGTATTATTAAGTCGCTGGTAACCACAGTTGTCCTTGGTTTTCTGGCCCTGTTCTTTTACAAGTTCAGTCTTCTGGAAATCGGTCCTGGTTTGGTGTTGTTTCTGGGCAATCTTCTTCTTTTCGGTTGGGGAGTGGGGCTCTTTACCATGGCACTCATATTCCGCTATGGCCGGGCTGCGGAGGCCCTCATCTGGGGTGTACCTTTTCTTATTCAGCCGGTTTCCGCTGTTTTTTATCCTGTAACAGTTTTACCCGTCTGGCTGCAGAAGATCGCCTATCTTCTTCCTTCAACTTATGTATTTGAGGGTATGAGGCAGGTGCTTGCAACCGGAGTAACAGATATTTCAATACTTGGTATTTCATTTGGTCTGAACCTGGTTTATCTTTTGCTGGGCGCCCTCTATTTCAACTGGATGTTGCGCAGGGTCCGTGAAATGGGATATTTGAGCAGACTGCATCTCGAATAAGAAGCTGGGTTCAGGGAATCGAGTGTTCCAGGCGTCAAGGGAAAAGGAGACGATTGATTCTTGAGCAGGAAAAACACTTTAATCGGTTGAAAAAAAATGATTGTAATACCTGCATGTGTTTTACTGACTCGTCGTCAATATGATATAATCATCGCTTTAGCATACCGATAAATATACCGGTATGAAGAAATCGTATTTGATGTAGGTGGTTTTATCGAAAGGGAAACCCCACTTATCAGGCCGATAAGTGGATAAAATATTTTTGGTTGATTTTTGTCTGCGCTTATCTGCGGTTAATGAATATTTCAATCGTTAGAGGGAATAATGCCTATATACGAGTTTCTCTGCAAGGACTGCAACACCATCTTCAATTTCTTTTCGCGGCGCGTCAATACTGACAAGGTCCCTGACTGCCCTCAATGCGGCAGAAAGTTGCAGAAACTTTTGTCTTCTTTTGCCACCATCGGCAGGGCAAATGAACCGGGTGACGAGGACCTGCCGCCAGGTTTTGACGAAACGAAAATGGAGAGAGCTCTGGGAGACATGGCTCAGGAAGCTGAGAAAATGAATGAAGATGATCCAAAGGCAATGGCCCGGCTGATGCACAGGTTTTCGGAAAAAACCGGCCTGGTCTTGAACGAAAACATGGAAAAAGCCTTATCACGCCTTGAGGCTGGAGAGGATCCAAGCCGGATTGAACAGGAGATGGGTGATATTTTTGCCGGAGAAGACAGTCTGCCTTTTGAATTTAAAAAAACAGGAAAAAGCACCAGGCAAAAACCTCCTATTCATGACGAAAAACTCTATGAACTGGAATAGCTATTTACATTTAAAATTTCAGCCTCAAGCACTATGAAAACTGAGCTATTCCATTCAGGCAAGTTGTTGATAAGTTACGTGTAATGTACATATGATTTCACCCATTACCTTAATTGTCTTTGCATTCATTTTTTTAACATGCATAAAGAAAATGAACCAAAAGAAAGTGCCGCCAAACACTTGGTTTGACTTCACTGAAAAATTCTGCGCTGCGTGCAAATCACGGGCGACATCGGAATGTTGCACCCCTAACGGGATACTCGGTCGAGTCGCTGATCCGTTCTTTGTGCCACGTTTTTAGATGAGTTCCCGGCTGCGTGAAACGGCGTGCGAATATTCATTAAAGTAAGCAAAGTACAGACTCTTTGAGGGGCATTTTTATAATTTGACCCTATTAGAAGGGTTGTTAAATCATACAGGTTGACAGATGAAAAAAATTGATAAAACAAAAGCAGAGCTCTTCAAGGAACTCGAGGATACTAAAAAAAAGGTGGAAGAACTGAACCGCTGCCAAGCCGAATTCGAAAAGGCCCGTGTGAAGTATGAAAAAGTGCTCGACTCCACCCCGGACTCCATGATTTTTGTTAATACGCAAACCAATATTGTTCTCGTCAATGCACAGTTTGAGAAAGTTTTCGGTTACACCCAGAATGAGGTTGTCGGCAAGAAACTCGATATGCTCATACCTGATCGCTACATAAAAAGTCACAGCAGACAGGTAAAAGACTATTTTGATCATCCCAGGGTACGAACCATGGGAGCATATATAGAGATCTACGCAAAGAAAAAAAATGGTGAAGAGTTCCCGGCAGATATAAGTTTAAGCCCGCTGCAAACCGATGAGGAACTACTCGTTGCAGCGGCAGTCAGGGATATCACGGCCCGTAAAAAATCAGAGGAACAGGTTGTGCTGAACTACTATATCCAGAAGGTGACTAATTCAATACTTAAGATTTCGTTGGAGCCGTCGTCCCTGGAAGAACAGTTTGACCGTATACTTGAGCTTATCCTTAATGTGCCCAACCTGTCCCTACAGTCAAGGGGCGCCATTTTTCTAAAAAATCCTGAGGCTGAAATTCTAAACATCAAAGCACAGCATGGTTTTACAGAAACACAACCGCTACCCTGTACTGAGATCCCCATCGGTCACTGCCTCTGCGGCAAGGCTGCCAAGCTCGGAAAGTTTATGTATGCGGAAGATA
>JAFDCT010000188.1 GCA_019312695.1 Deltaproteobacteria bacterium
GCCTGATAATTACCGTACATATGATGTTGCGGTCTATGAATTTGACCGCCTGGAAAACGTAAAAAAACATGGCAGGGCTGCGGTGGGCTGGTGTCCTGAAGCCCTTGTTGAAGAAATAATGCTCTCGCCAACCATGCTGATTGAAAATGGCCTACCAAAGGAAGATTTAAACGCGGGCAGTCGCGAGTGCCTCATCAACTGGGAGAATCTGGCCATACCAGCAAGAATCGTAGGTCATGAAGATATTTGGAACCTGGGTGAGATTCCGACTGTGAAAAACAGCGGCTTCTATTACAGTTTGAGTCCTGCGGTAATGGACATCCTCAAAATGGCTGATGCTGAAAAGGCCAGAAGCATGCTGGCTATTCCCGCAGCAGGCACTGCCATTACCGGACTAGAACAGGTTGCTGTGCAGATTACGTCAAAAAATATGCTGGAAGACCGAACCTTGGTCTGGACGGAAGATCACGGGGCAACCTGGAAATACCATGGTGTTAACGCTGTCCAGTACCAGACCGCCAAGTCTCTCCTGCTGGCGATCATGCTGCTGCAGCGCACGGATTACGGCCTGGTGCCTCATTCATTCAATGCTTCCAATCTGCCTATAGCTGCTGGTAACTGGCCTGTTTTTGACTGCTTCATGAAAGAGCTCGATATCAAATGGGATGACGGTTCCCACCTGAATCTGCACGTACTAGGGAATAAAGGGAAATCTTTTATATCCGGCACCGGTAACTAAATGCTGTTACCGTTGTTTTCCTTATACCACTCATATGTTTCGCTTATCCCCTGTCGCAGGGAAATTTTCGGCTGCCAGCCAAGTTGAGCCATACGCGAGATATCGAGAAGTTTCTGCGGCGTACCGTCAGGTTTGGAAGTTTCAAAAACTATTTTACCGTCAAAACCCACAACCTCTTTGACAAGTGCGGCCAGTTCTTTGATGGTTATATCCCTGCCCATACCTATATTGATAAGACATGGTTTAAGATTTTTTACAATTTCATGGTATTGTCTGTCAGGCAGTCCCATTAAATATACGCAGGCTTCAGCCATATCATCCACATGTAGAAACTCTCGCCGTGGCGCTCCGGTGCCCCAGACAACCACTTCAGATGCGCCTTTCTTCAGTGCTTCATGAAATTTTCGGATCAGGGCGGGCAGAACATGCGAGTCTGCCAGATCAAAATTATCCCCCGGCCCGTAAAGATTGGTGGGCATCACAGATAGGTAGCTGGTGCCGAACTGCTGGTTGTAGGCTTCGCACATCTTAATGCCTGCTATCTTGGCAACGGCATAAGCATCGTTTGTCGGCTCCAATGATCCGGTAAGCAGGTACTCTTCCTTCATGGGCTGTGGTGCCAGTTTCGGATAGATGCACGAAGAACCGAGAAACAGAAGCCTTTTAACCCCCAGTTTATAGCTCCAGTGAATAAGGTTGGTCTGAATCATCAGATTTTCATATATGAATTCACCGGGATAGGTTGAGTTGGCCAGGATACCACCCACTTTGGCAGCCGCCAGCACTACAATTTCAGGCTGCTCCCGTTCAAAAAAGATGCGCACTGCAGACTGATCAATAAGATCCAACTCCCGATGTGTCTGCAGAACAAGATTATTGCATCCTGTTTCCTGAAGCTTACGCACAACGGCAGAACCGACAAGCCCTCTATGGCCTGCTACATATATCCTGGAATCCTGCAATAGCTTATCACTCATGTGCTGATTAAATATTGTTTGCCAATTATTCATGATAGTTGAAAGACTGGAACCCGTGCTTCTTAACCAACGCATCCCGCTTTGCCATCTCAAGATCGGTCAGTACCATTTCCTGCACCAATTCATCAAAGGAAATCCGAGGTTCCCAACCCAGCTCCTGTTTCGCCTTGCTCGGATCACCCAGCAGGCTCTCAACCTCTGTTGGTCTGAAATAGCGCTGATCGACCCGAATAATTATTTGTCCTTCCTGCACTTTGCATTTCTGTGCCTCTAGAGTTTTATTATCCAGAGAGGCTACAACTCCTCTCTCATCAACTCCATCCCCTTCCCAGCTTAAGGTTATGCCCAACGGTGCAGCTGCCCGTTTTACAAATTCCCTCACAGAATGCTGGACCCCGGAAGCAATGACATAATCATCCGGTTTTTCCTGCTGCAGCATAAGCCACTGCATCTCCACATAGTCTCTGGCATGCCCCCAGTCCCTCTTGGCACTCAGGTTACCCAGATAAGTACATTCCTGCAGACCAAGCGCGATACGGGCCAGAGCTCTGGTGATCTTGCGGGTAACAAACGTCTCTCCGCGCAGCGGCGATTCATGGTTGAACAGAATGCCATTGCAGGCAAAAATATTATATGCCTCTCTGTAGTTTACCACAATCCAGTAAGAGTAAAGCTTGGCCACCGCATAGGGTGATCGTGGGTAAAAAGGCGTTTTTTCATTTTGTGGCACCTCCTGCACTTTACCATACAACTCCGAGGTGGAAGCCTGGTAAAACTTTGTCTTATTTTCAAGTCCCAAAATGCGGATAGCCTCAAGCAGCCGCAGCGTTCCCAGACCGTCGGAGTCTGCCGTATACTCAGGCTCCTCAAAAGATACCGCAACATGAGACTGAGCTGCCAGGTTGTATAACTCATCCGGCCTGACTTTGGCCATTATGTGCACCAGACTTGAGGAATCGGTCATATCTCCATGGTGCAGGATAAAATTACGTTCCTCCACATGTGGATCCTGGTACAGATGATCAATTCTGTCCGTATTAAACATCGAAGTTCGTCTCTTGATGCCATGCACCTCGTAGCCTTTCTTCAACAAAATCTCAGCCAAGTAGGCTCCATCCTGACCCGTAATACCGGTTATCAATGCCTTTTTTTTTTTTTTATACTTTTGCCTTTTTGATGTGTTTAACACCAGTTGCCACGCTCATCGCTAAAATTTGCACCATTTTTCAACTATAAAGCATAGCGCCCCCCCTGGCAGCATAAATTTTTTTTGCCATTCCATAGAAGACTTATTTAATTACTCATTAGAAAAAATCTATTTTAATATCTGGAAATGATATGGCGCTCCTCAAGCAGTTTAAGGACATTTTCAACATTGGCCTCGACGGTTTTATTTGCTGTGTCAAGAACAAGGTCAGGATGCTCAGGCTCTTCATAAGGGGATGAAATGCCGGTATAGTTTTTTATCTCCCCTTTGCGGGCCTTTTTATAGAGTCCCTTGACATCTCTTTCCTCACATACCTCAAGAGGGCTATTGCAGTAAATTTCTATAAAATCATTTTCCGAAACCAGGGTACGCACCCTTTCCCGGTCTACCCGGAAGGGAGAGATAAATGCAGTCAAGGCAATAAC
>JAFDCT010000189.1 GCA_019312695.1 Deltaproteobacteria bacterium
ACAATCAGGGCCGCCAACCAGGCCACCTATGATTTACTGGGCTACACGAGAGAGGAGCTGCTGGGTAAACCATTCTCAATCATTTTTGCAGAAGGCTATTATAGCGGCATAGGACTTGATGAGCTCATCAACAAAGGCTTCACCAGAAATGTGGAGACAACCTATCTGTCCAAATATGGCGAGAAGATACGCATGCTGATCACGGCTTCAGTAATTTTTAGCGAGGAGGGTAAATTTGAAGGTATTGTCTGTGTTGCCCAGGATATTACCATGCAAACCGAGACACTGCGAGCCGGTCACCTGGCTTCAATTGGTGAACTGGCAGCCGGAGTGGCCCATGAAATCAACAATCCCATAAACAGTATCATTAATTTCGCCCAGATCATGGTTGACGAGGTGCAAAGAGGGGAAACGCCCGCCGTTGATATCCCTGAACGAATCATCAAAGAAGGTGACCGGGTTGCAAACATTGTGCGCAGCCTCCTATCTTTCGCCCGGGAGAACGAAAAAGAAAAAAGACCAATTGATGCCCGTCATATACTCGATGAGGTTCTGGCCCTCACAGAAACCCAGATCACTAAGGACGGGATAAACCTGACAGTTGATTTCCCAGCAGGACTCAAAAAAATACTCGCAGATTTTCAACAGATTGAACAGGTCTTCCTCAATATCGTCAACAATGCTCGTTATGCTTTGAACCAGAAGCACCCGAAAGCTCACCCCAGAAAAAACTTCGTCATCCATGGCAGCGAGGAATTGGTTGATGAAAGGCTATTCCTTGAAGTCACCTTCATTGATTACGGCACCGGCATCCCCTCTTCAATTATTGACAAAATCTACAACCCATTCTTCTCAACAAAACCATCCGGAATCGGCACAGGTCTTGGACTTGCTATCAGCCATGGGATTATTACCGATCACGGCGGTAAGCTCAGTTTTGAAAGCAGTTACGGGGACTTCACCAAGGTAACTATTCTGCTACCGTTAATAGCAGAGAACAGCTGAACTGAACCACACTATTTTAAACTGTCCAACAGGTCCTTACATTTTCATATGCTGCGATCCGTGCTCCATTTTCATCCCACCCATTCCAAGAGTTTTAAGGACATCAGGAGTGATTTCCGCATACTTCATCAAAGTGCCTCCCTGTTCCTGGTGGAATTTCATGGCTGCGGCCTGATCTGCAAAGGGAATAAGCTCTTTTCCCATGGGGCCCATCATGTTGCTGCCGACTACATATTGGGCATCTGCAGCATTTATCCATTTCCCGGTGTCGAAGTCTTTTACCCAGATAACCGCAACGTCATCTATGGAGTGCGTATTATCAAATTTTTCCATTCCGAAAAGGAAATTGAACATGCACTTGCAGCCGTCAAAAGGTGTCATTGAGTCGTCCTTAAAGATGATCTGCGAATGCCAGCGGGGATATTTTGCAGGATACATGCCGCACTTGCCGCAGGAGACATCATCAGCTATCTCCATCGGCTGCTTTACTGCAACTTGACTTGATCCTGCTGCTGACTTCTCTCCTGTTTTGCTGCCAGCGACGGTACAGCCCATTGTCAAAACCATCAAAAAAACAATGCTTAAAGAAAAAACTTTTATGAAATCTTCATGCTGCAATCTAGTCTTCCTCATAACAAATTCTCTCCTCTTGAATGAAATTGTTGTTTGTCCGCAACCTGCTGTAGTCGGAATATTCACTACAGTGTGGACTATACTATTGATAAAAACCTCTGAACATGTGGCAAATTGTCGCAATGCAGGGATAACATTTAGGGAAAAAACGCTGGGCCCAAAATGTATTCCCCTTTTTATTGCAGATAATGCATATCTGTTGCTGATTTAGCGGATGCCCCAGAGGCAGGAAATAGTATTACGCCAGGAGATTCACCTCAGTTTCTCCTTCAGGATATTCCAATTACAGGCCGTTACTGGTGAATAAAAGGTGGGTATAACAGGGGGGACGAAGCCGGGGCGGTTATTTTTTTGGTGCGTACTTATAGAGTTTTCTTTGCAGGGTTCTCCTGTGGATGCCGAGCTTCTGGGCAGCAGCGGTGATATTGTTGTCGCAGTCATTTAAAACCCTTTGAATATGTTCCCATTCAGCCCTTGCCAGTGACGGTACTTCAAATTCAACCTGTTCAGAGTCGCTTGGCAGATCTGGATCCTTTTGAAAAGCATTAAGAATATCATCTACATCAGCAGGTTTTGGCAGGTAATAGTAGGCTCCCAGTTTTATGGCTTCGGTTGCCGTGGCAATACTGCCATACCCTGTCAGGACGACGATTTTAAGAAACGGCAGGAATTCCTTGGCCTCCCTGATCAAATCAAGACCGCTTTTTCCAGGCATCCTCAGATCAATCAAAGCCCAGTCCGGCTGGTTCTTTTTTATCATATCCAATGCCTGATCAACATCAGCAGCCTCGAAAACAGTATATCCCCTGTTAATGAATGCCCGGGCCAGTCTTTCCCTGAAGTGCTCTTCATCATCAACCAGCAAGATACTTTCCATGGGCGAGTCCTCCATTGTCTTTCCTCTGGTCTAGCCAATCCCGATATGTGCCAGGGCCAGACTGATTGTTACGGTGCTGCCCTTCAGTTTTTCTGACGAAATTGTCAGGCTGCCGTCAAACTGCTCAGCCATATTCTGGGCCAGAAAGAGGCCCAACCCTAACCCCTTACCCTGTCCTTTGGTTGTAAAAAAGGGTTCAGCAGCTCTGCTGACTATTTCTTCATCCATGCCTGCTCCCTTGTCTGTCACCTGAAAGTATAAAAAGTTTTCATCATAAAAGCACCGAAGAAATACCCGGGAATCCGGCCCTGAAGCATCCATACCGTTTTTTACAAGCCCTTTTAAGGTGCGCACCAATGTCCTGAAGGGAACCAGTATTGAAAAAGCACCGGTTTCATTTTCAACCCTGATTCTCGCTCTGTCTGCAACGGGAAACTCAGCCAATGTACCCTGTATGACCTGATCAACAGTAAATTTATCCATTGACTCACCCAGGTGTTCGCCGGCATCAGCGGCCATCTGGTAGAGGATATTTTTACAGGCCCTGACCTGATCCTTTATAAGCTGGGCGTCGTCAATGAGTCCCTGGCTTATCTCCCCTTTCTTTAGTTGATGCAGCATTTCCCCGGCAGCAACGGCAATGGTGGACAACGGCGTAGAGAACTCATGGGCTGCTCCTGCTGACAGGGTCGCAAGTGAGGCAAGCTTTTCGCTCCTGGCTCTCTCCTCCTCAAGACTGACAAGGGTATGCTGGTACTCCTCAAGTGCCTTCTGGATTCGCCCGACAAAAAAAACTATAAAAAAAGCTGCAATTGTAAAGGCCAGAAGCATCCCCTTGAGGTGGAGTTTCATATGATCAGACAGCTGCGTATATTCTGTAATTGCAGGATGACAGGCTTCCTGGATTTCAGCACCACCGATAAATCCGCCGGGCAGTATTAGAGGCAGAGGGCCGAAAACATCCTGGTCAATAACAAAGAGGGAGCCATAACACAGCACGGTAAAAATTGTAAGTCCCCAAGACCAATGCGCCCGCATCAAAACAGCTCCGAGCACTATGTGAACGAGATAGAGAAATGTAAAGGGATTCATAGGCCCCCCGGTTGAAAAAAGCAGGGCAGTCAAAAAAATTACATCCAGAATCATTACCAACCCGAAAAACCACTCCGGGATAATTTTCTTTAGTTTGTAAAGAAATCCGAAAAAGAGATTACTTGCAGCCTCAAAAACAATAATTGTCGAAACGAAAATAATCGGAATAGCAATCTCAAGATACGTGAAGGCAAGATAAATAAGAATCGCCTGGCAGAGAACCGCGCCCCAACGCAGATACAGAAGCCATGAAAAAGCAATATTGGATGTTGCTTCATTGAGCGGCCAGACCGATATGGGATACTTTTTAAGCGTCAACCTTCTATCTCCTCAGGTACGGTTCCTGATATATTTGGCTCATGTGAAATTTGACCCGAATTACTTATCAACCTCCGGACTCCTTGTCAAATGATCCCCCTGTTTAACACATTAATTATAAACGCGAACGTGACAATTTGCCGCATACTCAATTGCATAATTTTATGGTAAAAAAATAATATGTTCTTTTCTCCACAGGTTTTCAATAAGACATCCCCCCCGTTTTAGTCTTTTTGAAAACGAGATTCGAATACATCCCCACCCCGTTCTTTTCCCGGTTCGGGGTGGAGGAGTATTTGGCCAACAATTTTTTCGAATGCGGGCTATGACAAAATCCCAGAGGACGGCTTTGGCCTCCCCTTTTATTTGCACCCCGCCGACAGAAAAAACCGTAGTACAAACCATTCCATTATTTTTATCATTCCCGCCAAATTTTTCTCGTCATTGCTTTACAATAGCAGTAGCATAGGACATGACCATGGTAAAAAATATCGCAAATATCATTGCTCACTGCTATGTCAATATTCCTTTTACGGAATTTGCCACATACCAGCCATTTATTGCTCAATACCGCATCAATCCTGAGATCGGCCTTGACGATGATGCCCTTTACATCTTTACCAAGCAGGACTTTCAAGACAAGGCCGTTTTTTTAGCTGACCATGATCTGAGTTGTACGCTGCATGCACCATTCCATGATATGCTGCCGGGAGCCCTTGACCGGAAGGTCCTTCAGGCTGTACGGCAAAAATTAAGACGCTGCTTTGAGCTTATAGAAATTTTCAGACCCCGCTCAGTCGTCTGTCATCTTGGCTATCTGGATTGTATCCACAGTTATCAGCATGATCAGTGGCTTGAAACCTCCCTGGAAACCTGGCAGGAACTTCTCACTTTAGTTGAACCTTTCTCAACACCTGTCATGTTTGAAAACACTTATGAAACAGGGCCCCGGATCCATAAAATTATCCTTGAGGCCCTCGATTCTCCTTTGGCCCGATTCTGCCTTGATGTCGGCCATCTTCTGGCTTTTGCCACTGTACCATGGAACGATTGGCTTGCAACTCTCGGACCATGGCTTGGACAGCTTCATCTGCACGACAACCATGGTTTTCATGATGAACATTTGCCTGTTGGCAAGGGTAACTTCGATTTTCAGGGACTCTTTTCCTACCTAAAATCAAACAGTTACAACCCATTGATTACCCTAGAGCCCCGTTCTGAAAGTGATTTATGGGAAAGTCTGAATGCACTTGACAGATTCTCTTTATTCGACCATAAATTAAGCTGAGAATCAGAGAATAACTCCTCAACGAAATGCCCGGGGGTTCTTTGAATCGCATACTGTTCCTGTGATTCCCCCCATGGAATCCCTGAAATTCCCTTAAAAGAATAACTTTGAGAAGCGTAACTCTAATCCCAAATTTTAAAAATTCTTTAAACTGCCATGTCTAAAACACCTGCCGCTGATTTTGTCCACCTCCACGTTCACACCCAATACAGCCTTCTCGATGGAGCCATCCGCATCGACGATCTCCTGAATAAATGCCGGGAATTAAGCATGACTGCTGTTTCAATTACCGATCACGGAGCCATGCATGGGGCCCTGGAATTTTATCTAAAAGCCAAGAAAGCTGGTATCAAGCCGATAATCGGTTGTGAGTTCTATATTGCGCCCAAAGACAGAAAAAAACACAGCGGTGCAAAAAGTTCCAGTGATGCTGCCTTTCATCTTGTCCTCCTGGCTATGGATCATTCAGGTTACAAGAACCTGATGAAACTTGCTTCCCTGGCCCAGCTCGAAGGCTTCTACTACAAGCCCCGCATTGACAAGGAAACCCTGATTGCGCACCATGAAGGTTTAATTGCCCTGACCGCATGTCTTCATGGGGGTATTCCTCATTTAATTCTAAACGGCAACATTGATGGGGCCCGGAAAGAAGCAAAGGCTCTGCAAAAAATTTTCGGAGACCGCCTTTACTTTGAGCTGCAGGATAACGGTATTAAAGAACAGAAAAAGGTCAACAAGGGCTTAAGGAAACTTTCCAAAGAATTTTCAATCCCTCTCGTTGCGACCAATGATTGTCATTACCTTAACCGCGATGAGGCTTTTGCCCATGAAGTACTGCTCTGTATCCAGACAGGCAGAACAATAAACGATAAGAAC
>JAFDCT010000190.1 GCA_019312695.1 Deltaproteobacteria bacterium
ATGGTGTGACAAGGTCCTCAAATATGGTCACTGCCGCACCGGCTTCCTGACCAGCGTCAGTAACGATCTGCTTATAGCCCCCCCCCTCCATATCGCCGGCCCCATAGATTCCAGGAATGCTTGTCCGGTGATTGGCATCACACTTGATAAAACCGTCTTCGGTCAGCTCGACCTCTGTTTTACGGGCCAACTCAACAGCAGGTTCATAACCGATGGCAATGAAGACCCTGTCAACCTTTTTGCTGCTGGTCACGCCGGTCCTGTTATTCAGGAGTAAAACCACCTCCACCTTTTTTCTCCCAATATCTCTTTAACCTCGGTATTGCAAAGCACCACAATATTCTTGCCCGCCAGCTGGCTGACCAGGTGCTCCTGGGCCCTGAAACTCTCCTGCCGGTACACAATAGTTACCCGGGCATATATTTGACACCCTCATAAAAACAAATATAATTGGAATTATTTGATATAATGTAAATAATTTATTCAGCTTAAGAAAAAAAGTTCTGGCTAATTATGATTACCGGTTGAGATCTTTTACGCGGGGGTGCACAATGAATGTAATAGCTGCTATTAACGGTCAGGTGACTTCTGAAGTTGCAGCCCTCTATGGCTTGCATTTTGCCAGAATACATGAGTGGCCCCTTACCCTGCTGCATGTGGCTAATCCTGATGACTCGATTGAAGCCGTTGAAAAAAGCATGGAGAATATCGAGAAGGCCGCAGCGGTATATGACCTGAATTGTGAGAGGGTCATACTGGAGGGATCACCCGCCGACGCTGTTAAAAATTATCTATTTAAAAACAGGTCTGAAATCCTTTTCTGCAGCACCCGCTTCCGCCAGCGCCGGAAGTTCTTTAATCTGTCTTTCAGTGAAAAACTTGCAGGCATTTCTCTGCCTGTGGATTTGGCAGAGGTCAGGGTGGTTCATGTCCACTCCACCCTGTCAACCGAAAGGATTGTAATGCCGATAAAAGAGGACAGGATGTCGGTGGAGAAGTTCACCTTCTTTGCCTCCATGGGCAGGGCCTATAATGCCAGCGGTGAAATATACAGCGTAACGGTCACCAGCAAAAAGAAAAGAGCAGGTCTGGACCTGGGAGATACCAGGAGGATTTTGCAGAAAATTGATGACAGGCTTTCCCATTATGAACAGCTGGCGAAATTAATGGACATACCCCTGCGTTTCAAACATGCCATCGCCCTGAATGAGATCCATCAGGTGCTGCATCATCTCTCGCATAATGATTTTCACCTGATGATTGTCGGCGGCGCCAGGCTGTACAACTATGGAGCCCTTGCAGGCAAGAAGCCTATTGAACGGCTGCAACGCTGTACGCCTGTCAACACCATTGCCTTTTACCTGAGAGGCAAAACAAGATGAAAGTTTTCATGCAGGATAAGACAGACCTGCTGCAAAGCTTGAAATCTTCTGAAAAGGGTCTTCATACCAGTCAGGTAAGCAGAAGGCAGCAGGAGTTCGGCCCCAACGTCCTTGAAGGGGCGGAGAAAAAAAACTACCTGCTCTCGTATTTTAAAGAGTATGTGCAGTTCTTTGCCGTCCTGCTGGAAGTTGCCGCCGCGCTTTCCTTTATTGCAGACCGTTTTGCCCCCGGCCAGGGCAATGATATTCTGGGGTACGCCATCCTGGGAGCGGTTATCATCAATGCCACCTTCACCTTCTGGCAGGAATACCGGGCTGACAAGGCCATGGAAGCCCTGCTCAAACTCATGCCCACGCTGGTCAACGTCCGCCGTGACAGCAAAACTTCGGCTATTGACTCAAAGGAGCTTGTGCCGGGGGATATCATGGTGCTGGATGAGGGGGACAAGGTCGCAGCCGATGGTGTCCTGCTCGATGCCACTTCCCTTTACCTGAATCTCTCATCGCTGAATGGAGAGTCGGCGCCGGCCTCACGCAACAGTGAACCCTCCAGCCAGAAAAATCCCCTTGCTGCAAAGAACATGGTATTTGCCGGCACCACGATTGTTTCCGGCAGTGGTGTTGCGGTGGTAAGCGCCATTTCTCATGCCACCGAATTCGGCAAGATTGCAAGCCTTACCAAGAATGTCCAGAAAAGCCTGACGCCCATGCAGCGGGAGATCATCAGGATCACGAGAATACTGACCATTATCGCCCTGATCATGGGTCTGGTCTTTTTCGTCCTGGGGCTGTTTTCCGCCAAAGGTGCTCTGATGGCTTCAATTTTCGCTCTCTCGCTCATCGTCGCCAATGTGCCGGAGGGATTGCTGCCTACCATTACCCTGTCCCTGTCCCTGGCCAGCCAAAGGATGGCAAAACGAAACGCCCTTATCAAAAATCTTGACTCAGTAGAGACCCTGGGCTCTGCTTCGGTTATCTGCACGGACAAGACAGGAACACTTACCCGCAACGAGATGACCATGCGGGCTATATGGCTGACCGGCGGAGAACTGATCAACATTTCCGGCGAGGGGTACCTGGAGCCGGGAGAATTCAGCTTTGAGCAGGAGTCGAAAACAGGCGAAGCACGCCTGGTAGAGATGCTCCAAGCCGCTTTTTACAACTGCAAGGCAGTTATTGATGGCGCAAATCTCCGGGGAGATCCTACCGAGTTGGCCATTGTCGCTGCGGCTCATAAAAAAGGCATCAGGGAAGCATCCGGTAAGAAATTCAGGGAGCATGTCTTTACCAGCGAACGGAAGATGATGTCTTCCGTCTATGAGATTGATGGAGAAACACGTTTATTTTCCAAGGGTGCGGCAGAGGTACTTCTCGAAATATGTACATCATACCTGGATAGTGATAATAAGACACAACCCCTGGATGATGCCTTCAGGGAAAAAGTGTCCCGCCAGGCTGAAGTCTTTGAGAATGAAGCGTACCGGGTGTTAGCCGTTGCCATGGGCGAGGGTGAAAGTGAGGAGGATCTGACCCTGCTCGGCCTGGTGGCCATTATGGATCTTCCCAGGGCCGAAGTTCCCAAAGCTGTTGAGCTGTGCAAGCGGGCCGGCATCAGGACCATGATGATCACCGGTGATAATGCCCATACGGCCGCCGCCATCGCCAAAAAGATCGGCATGGCGTACGACAATATCATAAACGGGGATGAATTGGAGGAAATAAGTGATGACAAGCTGGAAACCATACTGGCCCAGGAGGATATTCTTTTCGCCCGTATGGCAAGCAACCAGAAGCTGAGGATCGCCACCGCCCTGCAGAATACCGGGGAAGTTGTGGCCATGACAGGCGACGGCGTTAATGATGCCCCGGCTCTGAAAAAGTCTGACATCGGTATTGCCATGGGAAAAAGCGGCACCGAGGTGGCCAAGGAGGCGGCAGACATGATCCTGCTTGATGATAACTTTTCCACCATTGTTGCCGCCATAGAAGAAGGCCGGACGGTGTACTTCAATATCAAGAAGTTTGTCACCTATATTCTTTCTTCAAACGTGCCGGAAATTGTGCCGTATATCCTGCAGTTCTTCCTGAAGATTCCCTTGCCGCTTTCAGTCATCCAGATTCTTTCCATTGATCTGGGATCTGACATGCTGCCCGGTCTTGCCCTTGGCAGTGAAAAGCCGGAAAAGAACATCATGAACAGGCCGCCGGCCGGTAGTCAGGAAAAGATCCTGGACTGGGAGGTATTCAAGCGCGGTTACTTTTTCGTGGGTGTTATCGAGGCCGCTGCTGCCATGGGGGCATTTATTTCGTTCCTGCTCCTGCACGGCTGGCAGTATGGCACAATTGAACTTGCCGATCCCTACCTGCACCGCCAGGCCATGACCATGACCCTTCTGGGAGCGATAAGCTGTCAGCTCATGAATGTCTGGACCATGAGGAGCTGGGAGTTCTCTGCCTTCAGTCTTGGGCTTTTTTCAAATCCGCTCCTGATCGGCGCCATGGTCATAGAACTGGCCTGGATCTGGATGCTGCTTTATGTCGAACCGGTGCAGAATATTTTTAACACTGCCACGGTTCCGCTCCAGGACCTGTGGATCCTGGTGCCCTTCCCGATCCTGCTGTTTTTCAGTCATGAATTCTATAAATGGCGCAAACGCAGAAAACTGCTCCGTGTCACTGCATGAAAACAATTTCCCTGGTATGAATTTCCAGCCGGGTTGAGGATTCCAAGCACAAAGTCAAAAGGTCTCAGGAATTTATAATCCTGTTTCTCCGCTTCGTGCCTTTGGGCCGCTATGCCCTGTATTTAGCCGGTCCGGGCCGCGTAGAAAGGCTATGATCATACCTAAGAGGGCGATAAAGCCGCCTCCCTTCATGACAAAGCGAAAGCTGTCCATAAAGATCCCTTCCAGGGCAGGCTGATATTCCTTCAAACTGAAACCGTTGCTTAATTTATAAAAAACACTGTTGAAGATGGCGCCGGCAATTGCCACACCCAGAACCATGCCGAGGTTGCGTGCTGCAGCTACTGTTGCGGAAGCCACGCCGCGGTTTTTCGGGGAAACAGCGCTGAACGCGGCAGCGCTGTTGGGCGGTAGAAAAACAGCCGTACCGATACCGGCCAGGGACAGCCGCCAGATAATGGAAAAAAAAGAGGTCCTGGCCGGCAGGGTGGAGAGGGAGAATAACGAGGCAGCAATTATGGCCATGGCCAGGGTACAGAGCAGGCGAGAGCCGATACGGTCATAGAGTGCACCGGAAAATGGTGAAACAACGAACAGTGCCACAAAGATGCAGGCCATGATGCCTCCAACGCCATTGATCGGGTAGCCCGCGGGATATATGAGGTAAAATGGCATGAGGAAAACAAGGAGAAACAGGCAGACAAAGAGAATGACTGCGGCCAAGATGGGCAGGGAAAAAAGTCTGATGGCAAAAAGGGAGCGGGAAAGTATGGGGTGTTTCACCCGGGATTCAACGATCAGGAGACATACTGCGGCCAGGATGCAAACACCCATGAGTAAAAGGATGGGCCAGGAAAAATAGCCCCATTCATAGGCGTGGGTAATGGCCATAAGTAATGAACCGAGAAGGACGGCCATGATGGCAGCTCCGGGCCAGTCAAATGTTTCCGGCCGTTTGATATCAGCTTTGCTGCCCCTGAGCAGAAAAAATACTCCGGCAGCTGTGAGAAGGCCGATGGGGATATTTATATAGAAAATGGCGCGCCAGGAAAAAAAATGGATCAGCAGGCCACCCAGGACCGGCCCGGCAGTAAGGCCAGACGCCACTACGGAACCCATCATGCCGATAGCCCTGCCGCGCTCTGTTTCCGGAAATGTGTCAACAATGAGAGCAGGGGTGCAGGCCATGGTCATGGCTGCCCCGAGCCCCTGGAAGAAACGGGAGCCGATAAGCCAGAATGCTGAAGGGGCAATACCGCAGAAAAGGGAACCGAATGAGAAAAGAAGCAGCCCGGTACTGTAAACAATGCGCCTGCCCTTGATATCACTGAGCCTGCCGAAGGAAAGCAGCAGGGAGGTAACTGTGAGCAGGTAGATCATGACCACCCATTGGATGGTGGCCAACTCTACCGTGAAGTCGGCCATGATGGCGGGCAGAGCTACATTGACAATGGAACCGTCCAGGGTGGCCATGAAGATACCGATGGCAACCATGAGGAAAATAAGCCAGTTCTGTGTCGAGTGGGGAGTTGGGCGGTCTGTTTCTGACATGGACCCATATTGGTAAAAAATAGTTCAATGTCAACTGAAATTTACGCTTTTTTGCGGAAAATTTGTTTTCCCTGCAGGCAGGGCGCCATGCCAACTATTGATCCGGGAAGCTTTTCATGGCTGCCGATGACAAGAAAGCCGCCTGGTTTCAAACGCTGCATTATTTGCCGGGCAATTTCCTCCTGCAGGGTCTGGGAGAAATAGGTGAACACCAGGTTGCGGCAGAGGATTAGATGAAAGGTTTCGCCGGGCTGTTCGTTGCGGATGTCCTGCTGCAAAAACTGCACCCGCCTCCTGTAACGCTCCTTCAGGCAGAATTGTGCCCCTTTGGAGTCAAAGGCCCGGGCTTTGATTTTTGCGGGCAGTTCTCGAATACTGCTTGCAGGATAACAGCCCTGTCGGGCCCTGATGATCATGTCCTGGTCAACTTCCGTGGCCAGGATTCTGAGAGCAGTTCCATATTTTTTCAGTCCTGCCAATTCCCATAAGAGGTTGATCGAGTATGGCTCTTCTCCGGATGCGGCACCGATGCACCAGCATGAAAGTATTTTGTCATCCTTTTGCCTGGCAACAGCAATCAGTTCAGGAAAAACCTTTAAGTATAGCGAGTGGTATACCCCCTGGTCACGATAAAATCTGGATATGGTGATGCGGCACAAGGAATCAAGCATATGCCATTCCAGGGGGGTGTCCTGCAGGTACATTCTGTAACTTTTCAGGTCAGGCAGCTGCAGTTCTTTTAGCCTGCGGCCAAGACGCTTGCAGACCTGGCCCCGGACCTTGCGGAATCCCTGCCAGCGCATGTGCAGATGCGGCAGGGCCCACTGCAGAAAGCATATGCAGGCTTCATCCTTCATAATAACTCATAATGGCTGTAAACAAGCCGGAATATTATTTTTCGGGTTGTTTACTTCTGAACTGACCCGGTACGATTCCATTTCTGAGGCCGGGTAAGGTACAAGAAGAGGCTGGAGGGAATTTTCCCAGCTCTCTTGGTTCAGCCAGGCTGCATACTTTTGAGGGTGGAGAATGACCGGCATCCTGTCATGTATCTTTCTGACAAGATCATTTGCCGAGGTGGTAATGATAGTGCATGATTCGACTATACTCCCGCCCGGGCTGGTCCAAGATTCCCAAAGTCCGGCAAAACCGAAAACAGCCCCGTTTTTCATATGCACGAAATAGGGTTGTTTTGTCTTGCCCAAATGGCGCCACTCGTAAAACCCGTCAGCCGCAATGAGGCAACGGCGTTTTTTAAAGGCAGCACGAAAGGAAGGCTTCTGCGCCAGGGTCTCGGCCCGGGCATTGATCATCCTGTAGCTGATTTTCATGTCCTTGGCCCAGCCGGGGATAAGTCCCCAGCGCAACATATCAAGCTGCCGGTAATCCTTACCGGACAGATGCCTGATCACAACAATATCTTGTGACGGTGCGATATTATAACTGGGAGACAGGTCAATAGTTTCAGGAATGTCGAAGTGCTGCTGAATTGATCTGGGTGGCGTTTTGAGAGCGAAACGGCCGCACATGTTTTTTCCTTTCCTGAGAGGAGCACAAAAGGGGTACGCGCAGTAAAGGCCCCTTTTGGTGACATCTTTTTGGCAGTAATGGATTCAAGCCTGTTACTCCAACTGTGTAATTAAGAGTATTAGGCTATAAAAAACTATACTCTATGACTAAATATGAGTTTATTCAATGTGTAAAGAATGTTTCTTGCCGTCCATTGCCTTAATCTCGATAGTATCTCCTGAAACGATCCAGACAACAATTTCCACCGCTGTGCCAGTATACTTTTTTACCCCAATAGTATCTTTTTGAGGAGAAAATTGCAGTTAAGATTTACACGCGGAACGCGTTACACCGTCAGACATATCAGCAGTTATTGTAAATCTGTATTTTGTCTTTTAGAGCCTGGTAGTCGCAAAAGATAATTTCTGATTGTCGTAATTTTTACTATTATAAAATATGCAGTTTTCGCAACTTGTAAACTTTAATTCTAAAAGCTCTAAAACAAGATCACAAAAAGTTCCTTTTACTTTTGCGCAAGAATTTCCATAAGCAGGAAATGCAGGACAAATACCAAATTGTTCTACGTTTTTTCCTCCCTCCTCACGGCCACATTTCATAAATTCCCAACAGTTCATTTTATTATTAATCTCTAGGAGAATTTAAAATTCAGCAGCTAAGAAATATTTACTCTCTATTCACTTTTTTCCGCAATATTCCACTCGGTTTAAATGTAACAACCCTTCTGGCGTCGAGCATCAATGCCTCTCCAGTTTGAGGGTTTCTTCCCCTTCTTTCTGATTTATCTCTGACATAAAATTTTCCAAATCCTGATAGTAAAACATCATTACCGTTTTCAAGACCGTTCTTTATTAGTTGCAAAACAGTTTCAACAGCATCATAGGCCTTAACTTTGGTTAGATTTGGATTTGTTGCGTACACCTTATTGATAAGATCAGCTTTTGTAATTTTCATTATCTTTTTCCTGATTTAAGGAAGAAACATTGCACTATCACAACTAATTACCACAGGCTTAGATCAGACAATCTTTTTTCGGAGCAACAGTTGTATTTTGCCAGAATGTTTTTTATTTGTTCACTACTTAACCTCATTGCATATTTATAATTTTTTTTGCCTGAAAG
>JAFDCT010000191.1 GCA_019312695.1 Deltaproteobacteria bacterium
GATGATGCAATGGAGTTGCAGGAAGGAGAGTAAATTCTCAATATTACATATGAGGGATAAACCATGATCAGCAAAGAACTGCTGGAGATTCTGGCCTGTCCAAAATGCAAGGGCCCGGTCACATTAACGGAGAAAAATGACGGTCTCGTCTGTAATTCCTGCAGGCTGTTGTATGAAATACGTGATGATATCCCAGTGATGCTGGTGGACGAGGCCCAAAAACTTGCAGAAGAGAATCCTGACCAGTAAAAATGTAACAGCAGGATAATAAGAAGCTGAAAGGTATTCTATTTATGGAATTTTTTGACTTTATTAACCAAATTACAATACTGCAGGAAAATATCCTGCTCAAACGGTTTGTTATCATTTTTATCTATGCTTTCCTAGCCAAGGCAGTGGATATTTTTGTTGACAGGGGCTTGAGTCGGATTGCGGCAAGAACAAGAATAAAAACTGACGATAAACTCATCAAATATTTTCATGCTCCTATCTGCTTGACGCTATTAGGTTTCGGTATACTACATGCCTTGGCTCTGGGACCACTCGGTGAACCCTGGGAGTTGATCCTGCCCCAGACAACGAAGAGTGTGCTTCTTATCCTCTGGCTCATTGCCTCGATCAGGATATTAAACTGGATAGTTGAACAGTATATGACCGGGGCCCATGAGAAGGGCAAGATCGGCAAAGACCTCTTCATGGTCATGAAAAACGTCCTCAGGGTTATCGTGATTGTTGCCGGTCTCATCTGGCTTCTTTCCATCTGGCAGATTAATCTCACACCACTTTTTGCCTCAGCCGGAATTGCCGGTATTGCAGTAGCTTTGGCTGCCAAGGATACCCTGGCCAATTTTTTTGGGGGGATCTCCATTTTTATGGACAATGCCTACAAGGTTGGTGAATATATAATTCTGGACTCAGGGGAACGTGGTGAGGTGGTTGAGATTGGTATCCGCTCGACCCGCATCAAAACAAGAGATGATGTTATAGTTACTGTGCCAAATTCCATTATAGCCAATTCAAAAATTATCAATGAAAGTGCGCCAATCCCCAGGTTCCGTATCCGAGTGCCGGTTGGTGTGGCATACGGCAGCGAGATCGATAAGGTGGAAAAAGTTCTTCTGGCAGTGGCAGATGCCAACAGTAATATTGAAAAGGAACCTGAACCGCGGGTGCGTTTGAGGGTATTTGCCGACTCATCGATAAATTATGAACTGCTATGCTGGGTAAAAGACCCAAGGGATAAGGGTCTGGAGGTCCACAACCTCTTAAAGGCAGCTTACAAGGCATTTGCCGAGCATGATATATCCATTCCTTTTCCGCAGCGTGATATTCACATTAAAACCTCCCGGAAGCAATTGTGCTCGGGAGATGAGATACCTGCAAAAAGTTCATTATAAACAAGTAATAGTTTATTTTAGCACTATACAGTTTTACATCGTACAACTTATGGTTTCTTATGAATTATGGCTTGGAAGACTTCATAGAAGAGGCAATACAGCTTGAGCTGAATGCCGCTGATCTCTACGCCCTCTTTTCAGAAGTAATTCCAGAGGATGCTGATTTCTGGGCCGCTCTTTCCTGGGAGGAAAGAAATCATGCCTCACTTCTTAAAACTGCCAGAGATGTCCTTCTGCCAGTAGAACAGTTTCCTGGTGAAATTCTACCTAATTTTATCCAGTCCCTTGTTGACACCAATACCTGGTTAAAATCTCTGCGGGATGAGTTTGTCAAAGAGGCGCCAGGTAGGAAATCAGCTTTTACCATTGCCCTGGATATAGAAAATTCAGCTGGAGAAAAGCATTTTCAAAGGGTAATGGAAAGCCCTTCAGAATCAAAGTTTGTGAAGGTGTTCCAAGAGCTCTGCAAGGATGATATCCATCATCACGACCGCATAAAAAAGTATATGGTTGATGTAGGAGAATTGGTTGAAACTGGCGGAAATAAAAACAGGAGAATATTGATTGCTGTTGATGATGAATCTGTAGCAAACCTACTTACGACAATTCTGTCGACTGAAGGTGAAATCGATGTTGCCCGAAATGGACGGGAAGGGCTGCAGCAGGTCAGAGATAATTATTACGATCTGATCATTTCAGCTGTTGAAATGCCCATAGTTGACGGTTTAAAGTTTTTCAGCGAAGCTAAGGTCATTTCACCGGAATTAAATAAAAGGTTTCTTTTCTTTACAGGGGCCCCAACTTCAGACCGGCTTACCTTTTTCAGGGATGAAAATATCAGATATCTGGTAAAACCTTCTACAATAAATGAAATCCGTGCTACAGCCTTAAATATGCTCGCCTGATCAGGATTTTCATAAAGTCGTCAGCTGTATAATTTGCTGGGTCAATTTTATGAGTAAATCTGTCGGAAAACCGGGTCATTCTACCAGGCCCAAAAAAAGGAGAACCGGTGAACGGTCCTCCTTTTTTTTACTAGTCTAAATGAATTTGAGATTTTACTCAGGTGCTACTCCTATTTCTCTTTCTTTGGCTGCCACAGCCAGCCTGGTCTTAATCGCTGTATCCGGGATAAGGCTCATGGAGTCGATACCAAGCTCTACCAGGAAAGTGGCAAATTCGGGGAAGTCAGACGGGCCCTGGCCGCAGATACCGATCTTTTTGCCGCGGCGCTTGGCTGTGGCAATTACCATACGGATCATTTCCTTCACGGCCTCATCCCGTTCGTCAGCAATACCCGCAATTAGGCCCGAGTCGCGGTCTAGGCCATAAGTCAGCTGGGTCAGGTCATTGGAGCCTATGGAAAATCCGTCAAAGATGTCGGCAAAGGCGTCAGCAGAGATAACATTGCTGGGAATCTCGCACATCACATAGACCTCCAGGCCATTTTCACCCTGTACCAGGCCGCATTCTTTCATAACCTCGATTACCTTTTTCCCTTCCTCAGGCGTCCGGCAGAAAGGTACCATGAGTTTGATGTTATGCAGGCCCATCTCATTACGGGCTTTAAGGAGTCCCTGGCATTCAAGGTCAAAGGCTGGTCGGTATTTTGGATCATAATATCTCGAAGCCCCGCGCCAGCCGATCATCGGATTTTCCTCTTCCGGCTCATAAAAAGTTCCGCCGATGAGGTTGGCATATTCGTTGCTCTTGAAATCAGAGAGCCGAACAATGACATCATTCGGGTAGAAACCGGCAGCAATACGTCCAACACCTTCAGCGACCTTGTCAATAAAGAACTGTTTCTTGTCGGGATAGGCCGTTGTTCTTTCTTCTATCTGCCTGACAACTTCCGCCGCCTCAGTATCGCCAGCCCCAGCTTTGGCCTTCAGATCATCAAAGTTAAGCAGTGCTAAAGGGTGAAGGCCGATATGGGAATTGATTACAAACTCCTCCCGGGCCAGTCCCACGCCATCATTGGGAATCTGGCACTCTGAAAAAGCTTTCTCAGGGATGGCCAGGTTCATCATGATCTTGGTTTTGGTTTTCGGCAGGTCACCGAGATCAACCCTCTCAATTTCAAAATCAAGGAGGCCTTTATAAATATAGCCGGTCTCGCCCTCAGCTGAAGAAACTGTAATTTCCTGGCCGGTCTTGATAACCTTGGAACCATCGCCGGTCCCAATGACACAAGGGATGCCAAGTTCCCGGGAGATGATGGCGGCATGACAGGTTCGGCCACCGCGGTTGGTAACAATGGCAGCTGCAATTTTCATGATCGGTTCCCAGTCAGGATCGGTCATATCGGTTACCAGTACTTCGCCTTTCTTAAAATCATGGATACCTTCAACATCCTGAATGACATTAGCCTTGCCCTGACCGATTTTGGTACCAACTGCCAGGCCTGTGACCAGGACATTGCCCTTTTCTCTGAGCTTAAATGTTTCCATGGTGCCGGCAGATATCTGTGAATGAACGGTCTCCGGTCTGGCCTGGACTATAAAGAGACCGCCGGTACCCACTTTGACTCCGTCACCATCCTTGGCCCATTCGATATCCATGGCCTTGCCGTAATGTTCTTCAATGATACATGCCCACTCAGCCAGTTTAAGGATTTCATCGTCACTCAAAACATAATTACCGCGTTCTTCAGGGGTGGTTTCAATATTTTTAACCGGCTCATCAGCATTCGGATCATCGTTGTATATCATCTTTATTTCTTTACTGCCGATAGTTTTCCCGACAATGGGACGCTTGCCCTGCTTCAGGGTCGGCTTGAAAACATAATACTCGTCAGGATTTACAGCACCCTGAACGACGTTCTCACCCAGCCCCCAGGCTCCGGTAAGAAAAACGGCATCTTTAAAACCGCTTTCAGTATCAATGGAGAATATAACGCCGGAAGATGAAGAGTCAGAACGCACCATCTTCTGGACCACTATGGAAAGGTAGACATCAA
>JAFDCT010000192.1 GCA_019312695.1 Deltaproteobacteria bacterium
AATCATTACCGGAGACCCGATCCGCATCCGCCAGATGCTGGATAAGATCGTGGATAACAGTGTGGACTTCAGCCCTGCTTTAAGCCGGATTGATATTCATCTTGTCCTTACAGGTAGCCAGGTTGAGATCAGGATTGCCAACCAGGGCCCCCGGCTGCCCGAACAGATGCGGGACCAGATCTTTCAGTCAATGGTCTCCCTGCGGCAGATAAAAGGTAGTGGAGCCCACCTGGGGTTGGGTCTTTATGTAGCCAGAAAAATTGCGGAATACCACGGCGGCTCTATCAGGGCAGAGAACAGAAGCGGCTCCGTCTCCGGCGCTGCATTCATCATAACCCTGCCCCTTTCAAATGTCAGGTAGTCCTAATTAACAATTTTCCATTTTACATTTACCCTTTATATTATTCCCCATGACTGGAACAGTACGTCAACTTATCATCATCCTCTGCTGCCTGTTGCTGCAAGCCGGCTGCATGCCGCAGTTCACCCAGCCGCATAAGCCTGCCCTGGCTGAGCCGCAGCTGAAGGAAACATCATTTATCTCTTTTGACGGCACCGAGCTGCCGCTGCGGACCTGGCAGCCACCGGGCGGTCTTGCCGCAGCAGAAACGGTATTCATTGCCCTGCACGGGTTCAACGATTACTCTCGGTTCATCTATAAAGAGGCTGATTTCTTCACGCAGCACAATATTGCAGTATTTGCCTATGACCAGCGCGGCTTCGGCAATGCCCCGGTCCGGGGCAGATGGAGCTCCAATGATACCATGGGCCAGGACCTGAAAACCCTGCTGCACCTCCTCAGGCAAAAGTATGGGAATATCCCCGTTTACCTGCTGGGCCACTCCATGGGAGCAGCCCTGGTGATCCAGGCCATGTCCGGGAAGAACCATCCTGATGTTGCCGGCGCCATTCTCGTCGCTCCTGCTGTCTGGGCCCGGGCGACGATGCCCTTCTACCAGAAGGGCGCCCTCTGGCTTGTGGCTCATACCATCCCCTGGTACACGGTAACCGGTAGAATTCTTGACAGGCAGGCCTGCAGTGATAGTGAAGTGCTCAGGGAGCAGAGCCGCGATCCCCTGATCATCAAGGAAACCAGGTTCGATACCATATACGGCCTGCAGAACCTGATGGATGCAGCTTATGCCAGTGCCGGCCGCTTTAACTTACCGACCCTTATACTCTATGGCCGCCACGACGAGATCATTCCGCCTGAACCGGTTCTCGACGTTTACAACCGCTTCCCGGGTCAACCTGGAAGCCTGAAAAAACTCATCCTCTATGACAATGGCTACCACATGCTGCTGCGCGGCCTGGAGGCCGAAGAAGTTGTGGGGGATATTGTTGCCTGGGTTGATGAAGAAAAGGTAAAATTAAAAATGGAAAATTAACTGCTTTCTGAGAATTTACTTTTCATATGAGTCCATTAACGCTTCCTTTTCTCAGTTCTTTATGCCTTTTTGCTCTCCATTTTCATTTTAAAACGACATTGGCCAGGAACAGTTCCACCAGGTTCGGGTCAAAATGTGTCCCGGCCCGCTCGCGGATGTATTCCGCAACCCTTTCACTGGGCCAGGCCTGATGGTACCTCCTTTCGGAGATGAGGGCATCCCAGGTATCGACCAGGGTAAAGATCCTGGCGGCAATGGGGATCTGTTCGCCCTTGAGCCCCCTGGGGTATCCGGTGCCATCCCATTTCTCATGGTGACAGTATGGAATATCAAGGGCAGGCCGGAGATAGGCGATCGGCATGAGAATTTCAAAGGCATACATCGGGTGGTTGTGCATGATCTCCTCTTCCTCCGGGGATAACGGCCCTTCCTTCGTGAGTATTATGTCAGGCACGCCCATCTTGCCGATATCATGCAGCAGCGCTCCCCGCCGCACGTGTACAATCTCCTTTTCATGCATGCCGTAGATCCGCGCTATACGTACCGTCAGTTCAGTAACCCGCTGGGTATGATCCTCGGTTTCCCGATCCCGCAGGTTAAGGGCCTTACCCCAGCCTTCAATGGTAGAATCATAAGCAATCACCAGTTCAGTATTGGATGTCTGCAGTTCATTGAACAGGGTGGCATTATCAATGGCGATTGCCGCCTGGGCTGCCAGTGCCTGCATGAAATCAAAATTCTCCTCATCCGGGCTGATTACCTCCCTTTTATAGACCTCCAGCACGCCCTTGACCTCACCTTTGGCAATAAGGGGCACAGCACAGTAGCTGCGAAATTTCTCTACAGATACCAATGATTTAGGCACAAAATCAAGTTCAGGGTCCTCCAGGTCATCAATCCTGACCATGCGTCGCTCCATGGCGACAACCCCGGCAAGCCCCGTGCCCAGCCTGGCCTTGGATTTCTGGATAAGGCTGGTTTTAAAGCCGATGCCCGCACCGTAGGTGAGGGTCTGGGTATATTGATTGAGAAGCAGAACTGCGGCCGCATCAACTTTGAGCTGCGGCACTATCTGCTCCAGGAAAATGGTCATAGTCATTTTCAGGTCCAGGTTCGAGGTGATCATCAGGTCAATCGTATGCAGGGTGCCGAGATGCTGCAGCCTGATCTGCGCTTTTTTCTCTGCTTTTCTACGGGCAGCCATCTCCTTTCCAAGTTCTTTATTCCGGGTTGAAAGCCTTTCGTTGATCTCGCTTATGTGCTCCCTGCTTTCACGGTACTCCTGAATGGTAGTGGCGGTAAGCTGCATAACCAAAAAGACAAAGGCAGCTCCACCCAGAAATACGGCAGCCGTCAATAATTCCAGGGGAAAGGTAAGGTTAAGCAGCTGAATGCTGATGAACCCAAGATACCCTGCGGTAAAGAAAAGAACCAGGAAGGTCATGACAGACCATTTTACCTTCATATCATCGGGCACACCCCTGCTCAAGCTCATGCACTTGACCAGTGATGCAATCATGAACATGCTGCCCGGAAAAACAATCAATGCAGAAAGGAACTGTGATGATATCATATAGTGCCCTCCCTTGAAGAAAGAATTCTTATTATCTCGTTCGTATACAAAGAGAATGAACGTTACCGGATAGGTTTGTCAAGGATTAAAGAGACAAAAATGAGTTGCCGGCTACCCTGGACCAGCTCACAGATACTTTATTTTCCATCCTCCATTTTCGATTTTCCATTTCTTTCTGACCTTCCCTGCAAAATATCCGTGACTTTCCGGCGGAAAACCCTTCAAATATGAGGACACAAAACGATAAAAGGGGGTCCGCCATGTGCAGAAAATTACGCAGCCTTTTCAGGTTACATTTTCTTATCTTTACAGGTATCATCCTTGGAGTGCACCTGGTATTCGGTGCAGCATCGGTACAAAGCAGCTGGCTGCAGAAAGGTTTCGACCTGCTGAAAAGCCCCGCCGGCACAACAGCGAAGCAGGCTCTCACCTCCGATGAGGTTCGGGCCGGATTGAAAGAGGCCCTGAAGGTAGGCTCGGAAAACGTTGTCTCCCAACTCGGCCAGACGGACGGTTTCAACCTTGACCCGGCTATCCACATTCCTCTGCCCCAGCAGTTTGATACTGTCAGGTCTATGCTGGCCAAGGTCGGCATGTCATCCATGCTTGACGACCTGGAATTAAAGCTGAACCGCGCCGCCGAAGTTGCCACACCCAAGGCAAAGGAGTTCTTCTTCCAGGCTATTTCAGAAATGACCTTTGAAGATGTCATGAATATCTATAACGGTCCGGAAGATGCCGCCACCAGGTATTTTCAGGATAAGATGACCCCGGCCCTTGCCAGGGAAATGGAGCCGGTTGTGGAGCAGAGCCTCTCACAGGTGGGTGCTGTCCAGACCTATGACAAAATCATGGGAGAATACAGAACCATACCGTTTGTGCCTGATGTGAAGGCAGACCTGACAACCCACGTGGTTGAAAAGGGCATGGCCGGCATCTTCCACTATATGGCAGTTGAAGAAGCGGCAATCAGGCAGAATCCGGCCAAGCGGACAACCGAGCTGCTGCAGCGCGTTTTCGGAGCACAATAAGAGCCAGCGTACCATGCCCGCATTCTAAATTTTTCAATTTTGCATTTAAAAATATTTCCTCCTGTAAGTTGCCTTTATTTTTTGTATAGTAGGTAACCACTTTAATTACAATGTCCTGCAGCTTAGATAGAACAGAGCAAAAACAGGAGGGTGAACCATGGCATGTTCCATTTCGCGGGTAGAGTATTTTCACACAACGATAAAAGATCGGCCCGGCGAGGCCTACAAGTTCCTTTCGCAGCTGGCCCTGCTGAGGATAAATCTCCTTGCCTTCACTGCTATTCCAAGCAGCAAAACCGATACCCGGGTCACAGTCTATCCTGAAAACCCCAAATTCATGAAAAATGAGGCCGCCCGGGCAGGCCTTTACCTGGAGGGCCCGCATCCTGCCCTGCTCGTCCAGTGTGACGACAGGCTCGGCGCCCTGGCTGATATCCATCTGCAGATCTATGACGCCGATGTCAATGTGGAATCCGCCAGCGGTGTCACGGACGGCAGGGGAGCCTTTGGTTACGTTATCCATGTGAAAAAGGAAGATTTCGAGAAAGCTGCCGAAGCTTTGGGTATCTAGGAGACGACCAGTGGACGGTCAAAACAAAAAAAACTACCAGGTAACATTCATGCCGAGCAACCGCAGGGTTGAAGTGGCAGCAGGTGTCTCACTTATCAAGGCCGCCCACCTTGCCGGTGTGCATATAAATGCCTCCTGCGGCGGCAGCGGTGTCTGCGGCAAGTGCCGGGTTATGCTGGAAAGCGGCACCATGAAGGGCGGCAGGAGCGAAAAGCTGAGCGACGCAGATTATGAAAAAGGTTTTCGCCAGGCCTGTCTTGCCACAGTTGAAAACGATGCCACAATCCGGGTAACAGTTGAATCCGAACTGGGGGGTGGTGCCATATCAACCGAAGTGCCTATCAGGCACCAGGCCCGCATGCACGTTTTCAATATTGA
>JAFDCT010000193.1 GCA_019312695.1 Deltaproteobacteria bacterium
GGTATTTTCGCCTGTTGACAGTGAAGGGGTGTTTACCGACGAGGCAGGACCCTACGAGGGTATGTTCATCTATGATGCCAACAAGCGTATCAACAGCGACCTGAAAGAAAAGGGATATCTGGTCCGGGAGACAGCAATATCACACAGCTATCCTCATTGCTGGCGCTGCAAGAAGCCGGTAATTTTCAGGGCAACGGAACAGTGGTTTATCTCAATGGAAAAAAACAACCTGCGGGAAAATGCCCTGGCGGGAATAAAAAAGGTTGCCTGGACGCCACGTTGGGGCATGGAGCGTATATATGGCATGGTGGAAGTCAGGCCTGACTGGTGCCTTTCCCGGCAGCGTACCTGGGGGGTGCCGCTTACCGTCTTTACCTGTGAGAGCTGCGGCGAGGTGTTCAAGGATGAACAGGTGGCAGAAAAAATTGTTGCAGTTTTTGCAGAGGAAGGTGCTGACGCCTGGTTTAAATATGATGCGGATCATTTTCTTGGTGAAAACCGCAGCTGCACAAATTGCGGCTCCACAAAATTTATCAAGGAGAATGATATTCTTGACGTCTGGTTTGACTCGGGTGTCAGTTATGCCGCGGTTTTAGAAGAAAGAGAAAATCTACGGGCCCCGGCTGATCTTTACCTGGAAGGCAGTGATCAGCATCGGGGCTGGTTTCAGAGTTCGCTGCTGGCCTCAGTTGGAACGCGGGGTGTCCCGCCATACCAGGGAGTGTTGACCCATGGCTTTGTGGTGGACGGGCAGGGAAAGAAAATGTCAAAAAGTATCGGCAACGTTATCGCCCCTGAAGAGATCATAAAAAAATATGGCGCTGAAATTCTCAGGCTGTGGGTCTCCAGTGAAGACTACAGGGATGATATAAAGATATCTGATGAGATACTCAAACAACTTTCCGATGCTTATCGTAAGATACGAAATACGATTCGCTTTCTCCTGGGAAACCTTTACGATTATAAGCCGCAAACTGACAGAGTGGCTTATAAAGACATGGAAGAACTAGACCGATGGGCCGTCTGCCAGTTTGAACTTTTTAAACGGAAGGCGATCAAAGCCTATGCAGATTTTGATTTTCATGTTGTTTTCCATGGGTTGCATCAATTCTGCGGTGTGACCATGAGTGCCTTTTACCTTGATATTATCAAGGACAGATTGTATACCGCGCTGCCCGCCTCGCTGGAAAGGAAGGCAGCCCAAACAGTGCTTTACGATGTCCTTTCCGGGCTTTTGCGGCTCATGGCACCGGTAATGAGTTTTACTGCTGCCGAGGCCTGGGATTACCTGCCGGGCTCAGGAGATAAGGAGCAAGAATCTGACAGTGTATTTCTGCATGAATTCCCAGAGGAAATCCCCGGGGCAGTTGATAATGAACTGGACAGGAAATGGCAAAGACTGCTTGCAGTCCGTTCAGAGATAACAAAGGCCCTGGAAGGAGCCAGAAGGGACAAGACCATAGGCCATCCGCTGGAAGCCAGGGTCATGGTTAAAGCAGAAGGCTCCCTGGCAGAATTTCTCGCTGATAAATGGGAAACGCTGAAAATGATATCCATCGTTTCTGAACTTGAAAAAACAGAGGAACTTGTCGAAGAATCGTTCGACAGTGAAGTGCTGCCGGAATTACATGTTTCCGTGGTCCCTGCTTCAGGGAGTAAATGTGAAAGATGCTGGCTCCGTTCTGAGACAGTTGGTGAAACAGCTGATCATCCTGAGCTTTGCAGCCGATGCACTTCTGTAGTTTCACAACTTGGCTGACAAAGCCATATTGCTTTAGGTTTGCCGGTGAATGCCAAATATGAATTGAGTGACTTAATACCTGTCGGGGTCGCTGCAGCAGTTATAATTGTGGACCAGGTAACAAAACTGTGGATCATGACCGTTTTTGCTCTTCATGAACAACTGACGGTCATCCCAGGTTTTTTCAATCTGGTATATGTCACCAATACCGGGGCAGCCTTTGGCTTCCTGGCCGGTGACAAAACCTGGCTGCGGCAGTTTTTTTTCGTTACGGTTTCAATTGTAGCCCTGGTTGTTATTGCTCTGGCTTATAACCACCTGAAAAAACAGTCCAGGATTTTTGTTTATAGTCTTGGATTAATTGCCGGCGGCGCAGTTGGTAACCTTATTGACCGGTTGCGTTTTGGTTCAGTAGTCGACTTTCTGGACTTCTACCTTGGCTCCTATCACTGGCCGGCATTCAATGCAGCTGATTCAGCCATTACAGTCGGCGTCGGGTTGTTTCTGCTCGGAACACTGCTGCAGCAGATTAAAGAAGGGAGAGAGCACTCCAGATAAAAAATCAGCCGCCTTATTTTTATATACTAAAACTTCAGTCACTTTTTTCATCTGAGAGGCAATAAATGCAAAAAAAATCAATCGCTGTCCTTTTTCCAGGTCAGGGGTCACATTTTATCGGTATGGGACGGGAGTTCCTGGAATCTGACCCGGAAGCAGCCAGGCTCATGGACCTGGCTGAATCAATCAGCTCAGCTCCCTTAAGAAAACTATGCCTGGAAGGGCCCATGGAAGAATTAACCAAGGCAGTATACCTGCAGCCCGCCTTGACAACAGTCAATCTGATCTGCTGGCAGGCTGTGAGAAAAGCGGGTATTAAGGCAGATTATTTTGCCGGGCACAGTCTTGGTGAGTACAGTGCTCTCTGTGCTGCAGGCATATTGACAGTAAATGATACCCTAAAGCTGGTAAGCGAAAGAGGGCGGCTAAGCGAGCGTGAGGGTCAAAAAAATCCTGGTGGGATGCAGGCTGTTTTGGGCCTGACCCTTTCCGAGGTGGAGGAAATACTTGCCAACCTGCCGGAAAGTGCCATGGTCACAGTGGCGAATCACAATACTGAAAATCAAATAGTGATTTCAGGGTACCATGATGCCCTGGCCAAGGTTGACACTATAGTAACCGAGAAAGGGGGTAAAGCAATTACTCTCAAAGTTTCAGTGGCCAACCACAGTCCATTGCTTGCCGGAGTAATTCCTGATTTTGAAAAAATTATGGCTGATATTGTATTTTCGCCGCCGCAAAAGCCGCTTCTTTTTAATGTAACAGCTGCAGAGGAAACAGAGCCGGCAGTTATCCGTAACATTATGAGCAAACATATTGCTTCAAGGGTCCGCTGGTTTGAAACCATAAATTCTCTTGTGGCAAAAGGGGTAAGTATTTTCATAGAAGTGGGCCCCAAGAAGGTGTTGACCGGTTTGACCAAAAAAATCGTTTCAAAAGCTTCAGGATGTAAATTGTTCCAGGTTGAGTCACCAGAAAGCCTTGCCGTTTGCATTGATGGAATAAACTCCGACTGATCTGTTCTGCTGCTGTTACAAAAAACTGTAATAACAGAGGAGCATCGCTTGACATTAGGCAAAGTTCCAATTAACTTTGCCTGTTTTTTAAATGATTTGGAACAGGCAGGAAACTCCAGCCCTTTTAGGTTTTATTTCTAAAGAAGTATCACCTTAGGATCGGCGCAACTCTATTTTTGCCGACGCAAAAAAAAATCCATCAGAATTATGATAGGATGTTTGGCCGGCGGCAGAAACCAGGTATATGTGATTTTATTATGTTTGAGAATTTAACTGACAGACTGCAGAAGGTTTTCAGGGACTTGCGGGGCTATGGCAAGTTGACTCCTGAAAATATTGATGAGGCCATGCGCCAGGTACGGCTGGCACTGCTGGAAGCTGATGTCAACTACAAGGTGGTCAAGGAATTCATTGCTGCCGTCACTGAAAGAGCAGTGGGGCAGGAAGTCCTCGAAAGTCTGACACCCGGACAGCAGGTCATCAAGATTGTTCACCAGGAACTGGTGGAACTGCTCGGAGGTCAGACGGAGCAGCTCAAACTTGACGGCAGGCAACCGGTGATCATCATGCTGGCAGGGTTGCAGGGTTCGGGGAAGACGACTACTGCAGCCAAACTCGCAAAATCCCTGAAGGGGAGAGGCAGAAAACCATACCTGGTTCCTGCGGATGTTTATCGTCCGGCAGCAATTGATCAGCTCAAAGTATTGGGCGGAAATATCGGTGTGGATGTCCATCCTTCAGATGCGGGCGAGAATCCTGTGGTCATCTGCCGCAATGCTGTTGCTGCAGCAGACGAAAAGGGGCTGAATACCGTAATAATTGATACGGCGGGCCGTCTGCATATTGATCAGGAGTTAATGGAGGAGCTCCGCCGGATTAATGCGCAGATCGAGCCGGCAGAGATACTTTTTGTGGCTGATGCCATGACAGGCCAGGATGCTGTCACTGTAGCTGAGAAATTCAAAAACGATCTTGACCTGACAGGGGTGGTGCTCACCAAGATGGAAGGTGACGCCCGTGGTGGGGCCGCACTTTCCATTAAAAAGGTGACTGATCGGCCCATCAAATTCGTTGGTGTCGGCGAGGCTATGGATGCCCTGGAGGTGTTCCACCCTGACCGGCTGGCCTCACGAATTCTTGGTATGGGTGATGTTCTTTCCCTGATTGAAAAAGCTGAAGCGGTTGTTGATAAGAAAAAAGCGGAAAAGCTTGCCCAAAAGCTCAAGAAGAGTGAATTCTCCCTGGAGGATTTTCGGGACCAGATCCAGCAGATCAAAAAGATGGGCAGCCTCGAACAGATAATGGGTATGATCCCAGGCCTCAACAAGATGAAGCAGATGCAGAACATGCCGAAGCCGGATGACTCGGAACTGGTTCGCACTGAGGCCATAATAAATTCCATGACCCCTGTTGAACGGCGGAACTACCAGATAATCAATGGCAGCCGCAGACAGCGTATCGCCATGGGAAGCGGCACCAGTGTCCAGGATGTCAACAGGGTTATAAAGAGCTACGCCCAGATGCTGAAGATGATGAAGAAAATGAAAGGTTTGCCCGGTGGTATGATGGGCGGCAAAAAAAAGCGGAAGTTACCCAAGGGATTAAGACGCTAGCATTATAATTTTATTTGAGTTATAATAATAAATTCCGCTTTTGGAAAATAATAAAATAACTTAC
>JAFDCT010000194.1 GCA_019312695.1 Deltaproteobacteria bacterium
CAAGACCTGCAAGACCTTTAATAAGATTCTCATCAAATGATCTAATCCCGTCCCGGTCATTGGATAAAATTTGCTGAACTACCGAATTTTCAGACATATTAAGCCCCTGCATCAACTGTTTTAACGTGTTTTCCAGACAGAAAAGCGTCTAGGGACTCTTTGGTATAAAAGAGTTTGTTCTCAATTCGGATGAACTCAGGCCCCCGCCTTTGGCATCGTTTCACTTCAAGCGTACCTTTTGTAGTGTTATAACCATTCTCTGCAAGGTACTGGACTGCTGCAATAGTGTTGTAAATTTTGGGCATAAAAAAAACCTCCGTAAAGCTAGTTAATTGTTGTTAACCAATCTACAGAGGTATTAGAGAAATTATGGGGTAAAAGTTTAGGTGATTCAGATACCTAACATTTGTTTTATTTTCTTATCTTGCCTTATTTTTTTTACGGTATCCGCACTAACATACATTTTTTAGGCTACAATTTCGTTAAAACTTTGATTTCTTAATTTTCTTATCTTACCATTCTTAATATTTTTAATGATTTTGAGAGCCGCCAAGGCTACCTCAATATATTTTTCAGTAGTCAAATAATTCGTAAATGGACTTCTGCCTTTACCCAGATTAAAACCGAAAGCGTCACTAACAGTCTCAGGATTGCCTTTATCAGTTCCAGTTTTAGTTGCTTTAAGAAGGTTGCCTCCCGCTTCAGTAAGGTAATTTAAAAGCCATGCTGGAAAAGTTTTTTTATTACTTATACAAAATGTAATTGCTTCCCAGACATAAAGTGGATTTTGCCATATGTCGTATTTCTTTTTGGGAATATAAAGCAACAAATCCTTAAAAGCTATCTGTGCTTCTGATATCGCTTTCGATACTCTTTTCTTAATTTGGGGGTCTTTAATATATATGGTGATATAACGTTCACCCTCATTTTTTCTAATCGGTTTATCCTCTGCGATTATCATTTTGCGCTTCCCTCTTTTTTTCCCCAGGGTAAATTTATTTGTTTGCCTGAAATTTTTTTGGTCTTTGATTTTTTACCCATTAGAAGTTCCGCTGCCCTGCTTGCTGCTTTTTTCTTTGTGCCGGGGAGAAATTGAGCATATCTCCGAGTCATGGTTGCATCTTTGTGAGTTAATAATTCCCCAATCATATCAAGGGTAAATTCCCCGCTATTTGCCAAGGTCACGGCAAAATGATGTCGAAGACCATGAAAAATTCGAAATGTCTTAGACAGTTTAGCCTTTGTCTTAATCCTTTCGACCGCTGTTGAATCCACCCGCTGCCCGCCATTACGCCCAGGGAATATATATATGCTGTTAGGGAACTTATTGTTTCGCCAGACTATTTGTTCTCGTAGGATGGTTTCAACTATGGGGTTGATCGGTACAGAAACTGTCTTGCCGCCTTTGGGAGAACGGAGGGTGATTATACTGTTTAAAAAGTCTATGTCTTGACCTTGCAGTTTAAAAATCTCTCCTCGTCTAAGGCCGCTGAACATGGCAAGTTTTAACATCCTGGCTACATCCTGAGCCTTCCAGGAGGCAAGCACTTTTAGAAGCCTATCAACTTCATCAGGTGTCAAAAATTCAACCTTTTCATTGTCACGTTTAGGCATTTCAATTATGAAAGACAGGGCAGGGGATAGGCCCGTTTTTTTGCCATAATTGGCAATTCTCCTTACAAGCTCTAATGCGCCCCAAACTGTCGCTGGGGCTTTGCCTTTCATGTTTTTTCTTATCCGATCCATATCAAGAGGGGAAAGGCTCGATATGGTTCTTTTGCCAAGGGTAGGGGAAACATGCTTGTCATAACGGTAACGGTCGAATTTTGCAGCTTGTGGGCTGCCACCCCTTTGCTCAAAGTACAGTTCTGCCAGTTCATCAAGAGAATGGTTTCTTTTAATTTTTTCTTTTTTAAATTCCTTTGCGGTTTTTACCTCTCCACCATGCCGACCTTCACGGAGCCGATCCGCTCTAATATCTGCTGCAACTTGTGGGCTGTAACCCTCTGACTTCCATCCGACCTTTTCCCATAATTTTTTTGTGCCTGACTTAAAGGTGATGTAATAACAAACATCGTATGAGCCATTGAGTTTTTTAGTGTCGCTTTTCCTGTAATACACTCCTGTCCATCTTTTAGAGTCAACTCGTTTCTTGTTTGTTTTTCTGCTGTATTTTTTTGCCATTTCGACTCCTATAATTTGAACCCTACGGTCTAAATTTCTACCCTATTTCTACCCAAATGATTAAAAAATGCTAAAATTCATTAAATCAAACTAAGCGTATAAAACACTGTCTGTTCAGCTCTGTCAATTTGTATTAAGGAAATTTAAAGAAGATTACGTGGTAGAAAAAAGGTAGAAGCTAAAATATATTAAGCGTTCGAGACGCTAAGGTCGGAGTTTCAAATCCTCTCGTCCCGACCATTTTCTTTAATTTCCGTTACTTCACACCCGAGTTTTCCTTCCTGCAGAATGACTTCCAGATTTTTGCCGATTATTACCTGTTTTGTGGTGCGGATCAATTCGCCTGCCGGTTTTTCATGCGGCCCTGACCTGACTAGTGCATAGCCGCGCCCCAGAACACCCAGAGGACTGACAGCTGCAAGAAGTGTTGTAGCAGCAGTAAGCCTGTTTCTCTTTTTCTTCAGTTGATGCTGCATCATGGAATACAGTCGACGGATAATTTCCCTGGTCCATTGATGTTGGTAGGTGAACCGTTGGATGGGGCTTTGTTTATGCAGCCTGCCGGAGAGTGACTCAAGGAGAATGGCGTTTCTGTGTAGAAAGCTATTAAAGTGGTGGGGCAGGGAGAAAACCAGATTGTCCAGGTATATGAATTTGTGACTTATAAAAGCCCTCGGATCACTCAACATGCCTCGCAGTATCATGACCCGGTGTTTTTTCTTTTCAATCATCTGAGTGCAGGTTTTGGCGAGTAAAAGACTGAGTCGCTGGACATGCTCTGAGAGTGACTGCTTATTAGGTACAACCAACTCAGCAGCAGCACTTGGTGTAGGAGCCCGAAGGTCTGCAGCAAAATCTGTGATGGTAAAATCTATTTCATGACCGATTGCTGAGATTACAGGAATGAAGGAACTATATATAGCACGAGCGACACTCTCCTCGTTGAAGGCCCAGAGATCCTCTATCGAACCACCCCCACGGCATAAAACGATAACATCGGAACGTTTGAGCTGGTTGATCGTTTCGATGGCTGTACATATTTCAGGGGCAGCGTCGCGCCCCTGCACCCGAACTGGGAAAATTTCTATAGGTTGGGAGGGAAAGCGATGCAGGGCGACCTTGAGAAAATCATAGAGGGCCGCACCCTCTGGAGAGGTGATCAGGGCTACCCTGGCTGGAAATTTTGGTATCTCTTTTTTGTGTTCCTGGTCAAAAATCCCTTCCCGGGCAAGTTTCAGCTTGAGATTTTCAAAGGCAACCTGTAATTCACCAAGGCCCAGTCTTTCAATATAATCAATAAGTAGCTGGTATTCGCCCCTTGGTTCATACACTGAAATCCGGCCGCGGCAAACTACCTGCTGGCCATCAGCCGGTTTTTCCCGGAGGTATTTTTGCTGCTGTTTAAAAAGTACGGTCTTCAGCTGCGAATCCTCGTCCTTCAGTGTGAAGTACAGATGGCCTGAATAGGGCTGCCGGAGGTTGGAAATTTCTCCACTGACAGTCACAAAGGGGAATTCCGTTTCCAGAAGACCCCGTATGGACCTGGTAAGTTCTGTGACCGTCAGAATTCTCGGAGTAGGTAAATTAATCATTGGCATAAATTTATAGTGTAGTTAACTTTAAACTCTATCACGAGTAAAATGTAGCAGGCAGCTGCCGGATAAATTATAAAATAGTGTACTCTTTAAGTACTGTGGCATAAATTATTTTTTTGAATTATTTAGGCAAATTCATGAAAAGCCGGATGCTTTTTTTGGCAGTCAATATTATAGTTACCCGATTTGACCCCTGCCGGGACAATAATCTTACAATGTAACTTAATCATTGTGCTTTATAAATGAAGGCTGCATGCAGCTAATTATTATTTAACCTGGCAGTAAAAGAACTGATCGTTAAGACTGAAACAGGAAAACATATGAGCACACAGAGTTTATTCAGCAAGAAAAATATAAAATCGCAACAACCGGATACTCGCAAAGGCCTGCTTGAGGAACTGAGCCTGCCGCCGGAGATGATCTCCTTTATCAGAAAAAACACCAGAACTCTGCAGATAGGTCTGATTTGTGGGGTATTCCTGGTTCTGGGAGTGATTTTTTATAATTATTATTCCGAAATGCAGGAAAAGAAGGGGGCATCGCTCCTGGCTTCCGGCCTGCAAAGCGACTCAACGGACCAGCGAGTTCAGATCCTTGCAAATGTCATTACGCAATATGGACGAACCACTGCGGCCCGCTGGTCCCAAGTTGAATTGGCTCATCTGGACTATAAGGAGGGCAAGTTTGAGGCAGCTGCAGCAAAATATAATAAAATACTGGATGCACTTCCTGCCGACAATCCCCTGGTCCCATTGACCAGATTGAATCTGGCACAGAGTTATGAGCAAACATGACAGTTGGATCAGGCCATTGCCCAATACACTTTGTTGAAGAATTATGCCGGTTTCACAAATCAGGCTTCGTTGGGTCTCGCCAGGATGTATATGGCAAAAAAAGATCCGGACCAGGCCCGCATGATCTACCAGGAACTTTTGAGCAGCCTGGAAAATGCACCTGATCCAGTGCTTAAGTCCCAGGTAGAGGCAAGACTAGCGGTCCTCGATGCAGACAATACTGCCATTTTACCTCAGGCCGAAGAAAGCACGGAATAATCTCCCGCATCCTCATGCAGATTATATATCCATTGTCTGATATGACCTGCTGGTCAAGGGAAACTATTACAAGCGGCAAATCCATAGCCCTGGTGCCTACCATGGGCTATTTTCATGAAGGTCATTTGAGCCTGATGCGACTCGCCGCGCAGGTGGCTGACAAAGTCGTTGTAAGCCTTTTTGTCAATTCCCTGCAATTTGGACCAGCTGAAGATCTGAACAGATATCCCCGGGATCTGGAGCGGGATACCAGAATGGCTGAGAACGAAAAAGTGGATATTTTGTTCGTGCCGGCTGAAGAGGATATGTATACAGCTGATTTTAATGCCCGTGTCACAGTGGGAAGAATAACAGATACCCTGTGCGGCCGGCAGAGGCCGGGTCATTTTGAGGGGGTGACAACAGTTGTGGCG
>JAFDCT010000195.1 GCA_019312695.1 Deltaproteobacteria bacterium
TCCGCCAAAGTTGTCATGGGATTTGGTGTTACCAGAGCCTGCAGCAGGACAATGATGGCGGCAAGCATGATAAAATGCACCAAAAGCTTTACCAAATATCCCGGGTTATAAAAATGATAACCGGCATGCAGGTTGTTGAAGTAGACAAAACAGAGAGGCACAAAGGTGGCCAGGGCTAAAAGGGAATAAATGATTTTGAATCCCAGCGTGCGCATGCGGCTGATGAAAAAATTACGTACAGGGACACTGGAGCCTATTATATGGGAGCCTCCAAACATTAACCACCAGAAGAAAATTACTGTCTCGCCCTGCATAATTGCTCCTGATACATATACCCTGAAATCATGAAAGCAGTTTGTCGTAAAAGACGATAATCGCCACAAATAAAATTTGTGCCCCGCCTTTTTAATTTTTGCAGTTACTTATAGCATCAAATGTTTAAGAGAAATATTAAATTCTGCTTCTTTTCATATCCGGCATCCAACTGATGCCTTAATTATGACTGTCAGCATCCGGGTTCACCCGGATGGCCGCAGCAATTTTTAAAGTTCAGCAGCTTGTAAGTGTTGTTTTTGATGAGAAGGGAGAATTTTTTAGTCAAAGGCATTGGCTTTGAGAGGTTGCTTATGACATCCTTGGGATTCGGTATTTTCTTTTTGGCGCACATGGGATAATCTTTTCAGGAGATAGGATAAAAAACTTGCTTGTCAAAGGCAATAAAACATCGCAAATTAGACTTTGGTATACAATGCTAAAATCAGGTTACCTTTACCTTTTAAAATATACTGTAATGTTTTTATTTCCAATTTACTATCGATAAAGGGGGAAAATATATAATCCCTGGGCATTCTACCGAGGAACACGATACATGGACATCCTACTAAATGATATTGAAGCGCGGGTCCTGGGCAGCCTGATGGAAAAAAGCATGACCACACCGGAGTATTATCCTCTGTCGCTTAATGCACTGACAAATGCCTGCAACCAGAAGTCAAACCGCGAACCTGTTGTGGACTATGATGAGACTACAGTGGTCAGGGCTCTGGACAGCCTGCGTGAAAAGCAACTGGTCGTGTTGAGCACCTCTTCCCGGGTGCCCAAGTATGCGGAGGTATTTACCGGAACCAGAAAAATGGTGACCCGGGAGGCTGTCATGCTCACGGTACTTCTGCTGCGCGGCCCCCAGACCGTTGGGGAACTCAGGAACAGGACGGAAAGAGCGTATAAGTTCCAGGACCTGGAAGATGTTGAAGCAACGCTGGAGGAGTTATGTTCCATTGGGTATATCACCAGACTGCCCAGAATGGCGGGCCGCAAAGAGCCGCGCTATGCCCACCTGCTGGCTGGTGAAGTCAATGTAGAGGCAGTATCTCCAAGCCCTGAGCCTGCCACCATAGCTGTAAGGGCTGAAAATGAAAGGATCATCGCGATGGAGGCAGAACTGCAGCAACTGCGCCAAGATTTTAACACTCTGCTGGCTGAGTTTGAAAAATTTCGCCAGGAGTTTGAGTAAAAATTAATGTTTCCAGCAAACTTCACCGGCCCCAATATCTTTTTATACGGTCATAGCCGCACGCCCCACCCAGACACCTGTTTTCCTCATGTCCTTGACTTATATGCCAACTTCATTAGGTTTAATACTCTAGTGCTTGTTGAATGAAAAAAACGCGGAGGATACGCATATGGATCAATGGCTGTCAGCGGAATTCTGGCAGGACATCATTTCACAGACTGTAGCCTGGATTATTACGACGCTGCCCTCGCTGCTGGTCATCTTAATCCTTGCCTTTATACTGCTGAAAAGTACAAACACCTTTCTGCGCCGCATGAAACCAATAATGCTCAAACACATGGAGAGCGGCACCGACCTGGATACGGGTGAAATCGAAAAACGCCTTGATACCCTGCTGGGCATAGTACGTTCCATTATTAAAATAATTGCCTGGGCCATGATAGCTATGCTTTTCCTGCGAAAACTTGGACTAGACATAGCACCGATAATAGCCGGTGCCGGAATTGTTGGACTGGCTGTTGGTTTCGGAGCCCAGGAACTTGTGCGGGATTTCATTTCAGGTTTTTTCATGCTGCTGGAAAACCAGATACGTGAAGGCGATGTGGCAATTATCAACGGCACCGGCGGGCTGGTCGAACATGTCGGCCTGCGAACCATTGTGCTCCGTGACCTTTCAGGTGTTGTCCATGTATTTCAAAACGGCAAGATAAACTCGCTTTCCAACATGACCAAGAAATGGTCAGGCATGGTGTTTGATATCGGCGTCGCTTACAAGGAGGATGCCGAGAGAGTCATGGAAGTGATCAATGAAATCGGTAAGGAGCTGCGAGCGGATCCGAAGTTCAGCGAACTCATTCTGGAGGACCTGACCATGCTGGGACTCGACGCCATGGGAGACTCCGCTCTCGTCATCAAGTTCTTTATCAAGACGCGGCCGATCAAGCAGTGGGAGGTGAAACGAGAGATGCTGCGCCGCATTAAGAGGAAGTTTGACGAGCTCGGAATCGAGATACCTTTTCCCCATCGCACGATATACCATCGTTACGAGGACGAGTTCAGACCTCCGGATCGGTAACGGGCCCACTCCAAATCAACTTCCTCTGCGGACTTCTCCAGAGAGTCTTTCAAACA
>JAFDCT010000196.1 GCA_019312695.1 Deltaproteobacteria bacterium
CGAACACGGCAGTTAAGCTCCTCTGCGCCGATGGTACTGCCCGGGCGACTGGGTGGGAGAGTAGGTCGCCGCCGAATCCTTTTATATAAATCCCCCATACCGCAAGGTGTGGGGGATTTTTTTTACCCGGCAAGCCTATTAGATAACCATGTGATATTTAGTTCATTTCGTTGTCGTCATATGAGACATGACGCCGATGATCAGCATATGAATATTGCTGATGATTGACAGACAACTTGCATAAAGAAACGAGCCAAAAAGTGCAGCCGGTCACTTGGTCCGTCAAAGACCAACTGCCCTGCGTTTATGCCCTTCAGGGTGCTGCCCGCCAAGAATGGCCAGCAGCGGAAAGTCGCGAAATTTATCCCCCCTTGCAAGGGTACTCCGCCGAGTCGCTTTTGCGTTCTTGGTTGTGCTGCTCGGCTGCGTGAGACGGCAATAAATCATAGATTGCAACTTGTAAAGCCATTAGTTCATTGCCTGTCTTGTGTCTGAAGCCTTTTCCTTTGTCAACAGGTAGTGATAAAAATCTGGTATCGTAGGTATATGGCTGAATAATTCTACTTGGACGGAATTAACGGCTCGGACATCAGAAGGGAGAAGGACAATGCCCGTAACCTGCGAGAAAAACCAGATGGTGACAGCAGAAGCTGGCAGCCGGCCTCTGCTATTACTACGGCTGGCATTTCAAGCCAAAGGGTCTGGCAATGGACCACATTGTCCCCCTCGCCTGAGACGTAAAAATACCCAGGACAATCTCGTTATCTGTTGCAAGGAATGCAATACCAACAAGAAAACCCTCCTGCCCCGCGGCTGGGAGGAGTAGATGGAAGGGGCTTAAAAGTAAGCAGCGAGACAGCTATATCTTAATTCTTGTCAATATTGGCGATAACCAGTGGGCTAATCAATTTTCTGTGCCGTTAAGAAAATGCCTTTTTCCAAAGCTGAAAAGAAATCCTGGTATGGCAAGGGGTCCTCTATTGCCCTGTTGTTATAGCTGGCACTTGCCCGAACAGCCATTTGTTTTTCGCCTCTGGGCTGCACAATTATGCTCATGCGAATCTGATAGCCACTTAACTTGGTGCCTGTGACCAGCCCAAGATCCTCATCGGTTTTGTCGATAATAAAACCCAAATCCTGCAGTACGGCAATTGTCGTTCGTATCATCTGATGTTTATCGGTGGTATCAAACGCGCGTGTTTGGAAACTGCGTAATTCAACAGCGCTGCCGCCGGAAATGACATGTGAGTTCCGGGAGACACAACCTGCTAACAACAAGACCGCGACAAACATAGTCCAGCCAAATTTAAGTCTTCTCATATTTGGTTAGCCTCCAGGAATGTCGCTTTGGAAAGTTTATCAAAAAATGCCTGATACAATTCCGGGGAATGGACGCTTTCCACTCGTGATATATGTCCTTCCGTGTTCCAAATCACCCTCTGAATCGTAATTCTTGCAACAGAAGATTTTTGCTTGTCAAGCGCTTCCTGAATTACCAGACAGATTCGTATATTCTGTTCTTTGTCAGTTGGGGGTACTACTCCTGTCAAAAGTGCTACAGTTATCGCCCCCAAAATCTGTCCCGTATCTCTCGCATCCGCATTCTTGGATGCCGTTAGCACACCTAGGACTGCGTTAGATTCATCAATTGTATAACCCATGTCTTGAAGTACGCCTGCACCTGCTGAAAGTAGCATCCTACTATTAAGAGTGGTAAATTTTCGGCTTTGAAGCTGTCTGTCCTGCAGTGATGTTGCAGATAATTTAAAAGCATCCTTTGGAAGACTTGCGCAACTGGAGAAGACAAACAAGCTCAGTAATAGTAAGAATATCTGCTTCAATCTTAACTTAAATTCCTTCATGATTTTTCAGGAAAGGTTAAAATTTTGAAGTGTGATAGGCAAAGTCACGCACCCTGCTTTCGTGATCATATTTAATTATAATGGTCAATGTTCGTTGCGAGCGGGAAGCCGCCCCGGCACTGCTGCTGTAGTTTCCACTACCCAAAGCTCCCACTGAGCTTCCAACACCCAATATCAAGGCAGAAATTCCGCCGCTACTGCTGGATTCAACATAGTCTGTTGCCACTTTATCATAAATCCAGATCTCACGCCGATCTTCATCGGTGGTAACAATATTGGGGGAGCCCAAAACCGCGGCTACTTCAGCTCCTGACATCCCAATCCGAATTTCCTTTTGTACTGTTCCAACTGTTAATCGATCACCGTTATCATCCTGTACAGCTTGACGGTGAGCTCCGGCTGTTGCACAGGCCGTTAAAACAAATGGCAAAAGTACAACCAAAATAAACTTTCTCATGATCTTCTCCCTCTAACACCAAGTTTTTCGAGTATTTGGATCATAGTTATTTTTTCCAACACCGGCATCACTGTAATAATGCATAGCTTCTACTGAAAAAACGATGGTAAACAACTTTTCTTGTCCCCTTGCCACCAAAAGCCTCAAGAATCTTCATTTTTTTTATAAAGGTGATTTCATCCTTCCTAGCAAGCTGTCGAGGCAGCTATTGATTGTTTCTAAGTATGGTACCATTTGCTCCGGTAATGACGGTATGAGCACCTTCACTCAGCACGCTGAATAGATGGTCTTTGCCGTGGAAGGCGACAGCCCAGATGTTACCGTCGCTTGAGGTGAGAATGAGCCCGGAGTAGCCGACGGCGACAAATCTGCTGCCAGTCCAGGTCACGTCATAGATGGTATCGCTTGATCCTGAGTCCTGCACGGCCCAGGTCACTCCACCGTTATCTGAGGTGAGGATGGTTCCGGCGGCTCCGACTGTAACCAGGCGCCCTGCCCCTTCGGCAACGGCTTCAAGATTGCTGGTGGTGCCGCTTGCCTGTTCAGTCCAGGTGGAGGTTTCGGTAGCATCCGGGGAGGTGTAGATTCGGCCGTTGTTACCTACCGCCACGAACTGGCTGCTGGCCCAGATGATATCGTTTAAGACCGGGTAGGGATAGGAACTATCAAACAGGGACCATTGCCACCAGGGATCCTCGGTACCAGTGTGCAGTGTGACGCCATCCCAGATAAGGATGCCGTAGTCGGTGGTTTTGACGAACTGGCTGCCGTCCCAAACCACCGCTGTGTCAACCGAAGTTGCCCCTTCCCAGGAGGCCAGCCAGGAGTAAAGATCATCGGAGCGGAGCGAATAGGTCTGGCCCACGGCAAGGTAGCGGCTGCCGTCCCAGACAAGATCGTAGAGATAGTGACTATCGTCGCCGGTGTGGCGGTACTCCCAGGTGTCGGCGTCGCTGGAAACAGCCACCCGGCCGTTGTCACCGACTGCGATGAAGCGGCTGCCATCGTGAGCCAATCCCCTCAGATCGGCTCCGCTGGCAACTATGCTCCAGGTGATGCAGTCATCGGAGACGAGGAGTGTTCCCTGTTGACCTACCGCAACAAAGCGGGTGCCGTTCCAGGCGACTTCTCTGAGGTCCAGTTGCGCGTAAACAGGATCAGCGTCCAGGAATCTACGGGTCCATGTTTCACCATCCGTTGAGGAGAAAATATTGCCGCTGAGACCGACAGCGACGAAACAGTTGGCTGAACCGCCCCCCCATATCACCGAGTCATTGAAACCGGGTGGAGATGCGGCGGCCTCGACCCAGATGTCACCGTCAATGGATCTGAATGCCATCCCGTATCCGGTCGCAACATAGAGGGACTCGGCACCGCTTAAGCCGTTCCAGGCGATGCTTTCCAGATCGAAAGTATAGGCCGGTGTTGTCGCGACCGACCAATCGAGACCGTTACCTGAAGTGAGAATGATGCCTGCTTCTCCCACAGCATAGAACCGTCCGTTAAGCCAGGCCGCCCCGTATAGGCTTGAGGTAGTCGGAGCCGGGTCAATGGTGTTCCAGCTTCTGCCGTCGGTTGAAGTAGCGATGTAGCCTGCCTCGCCAACGGCAACATAGAGCGAAAGGGTCGGTGACCAGGCCAGGGCAGTGGCATCGGTGAGATCGGTGGTGACAAGTTCCCAGGCGATGCCGTCCGGTGAGACAAAGAACCAGCTGTCAACCGCCACGTATTGATTCCCGCCAAAAACCACGTCTGTGGCACCGTTGAAAGCGAAGCCGGAGGTAGGATAATCATCCCAGATTAGACCGTCGGTTGAGGTGTGGACAGTGGTCGAACTGCCGAAGGTCTCCTCGACGACCAGCAGCTTGTCACCGGTCCAGACAATGTTGGATAGTTCATTATCGGTGCCCGAGCGGACGGTCGTCCAGGCTGACGAAGCTGCTGCCGGCGTCGAGGCACAGACCGCAGCTGACTGTGGCGATGTATTACCATCACCGTCATAGGCTGCGACTGAAAAGCAGTATTGGGTGGCGGGAGTGAGTCCGATGAATGAGTAACTGGTTGAAGTTGTAACGGGGTTGCCTTCTCCGTAGACATAGTAGCCGAGGACGGCGACATCATCGGTTGCCGGATTCCAATTCAGATTGATCTGCGTGGATGATACAACCTGGGCGGTGAGACCCCCAGGCGTACTGGGAACTGCAGGATCGGTCAGATTAGCCCCGCCGCTTCCACCGCTGCCTCCACTACCGCCGCAGGCATATAGACCGGATATCAGAATATATATTGATATGGTTTTAAGACATCTCATGACCAAATTCTCCTCCCACAAAGAAGTAATAAATGAAATCATCACAAATCCCACTAGGTGTTTTTTCTGGTACCAAATCAGGTGCCCATGACTTTCAAACAAAATGGCAGTAACTGCACTGTTTGCCGCTGAAACAGTTGCAATAACGTGCATGGACCCTTCATCAATTGATTAACCATTAGAGATTAAGCAACTGCTGTGCCAAGAGGGGAATCTAAATGCGTTTTTGGTTGGTAAGTATTTGTTTGTATAAATTTTTTCTTTAGGAAGAAGAAGTGAATTGCCAGCGATTGTTTACACGAGCTGGAACTGTTTGATTATTAATGGTAAACTCTCTTTACATGAAGGTGATAAGTAATTGCTTTTCCGCCCCTGCCATAATTCTGTGGCGGTTCAGTGAAGCCGCCCCCCGACTTACTGCAATTTTTGAACCAATAATGGCTATCCGGACACACTATCAACAATAAATCCGGTCGATCAACTATATACCCTGAACCTATTGATTACAGTGCGCAAAAAGTCAGAGAAGGCAAACCGGAAGCGGACGTGTTGTTACACCAACCCGCATTCTTTCTTCTTTTTTTCAGCTGACTTCTCATCCCATACCTTGATCAGGTAATCTTTCTGTTCTTCGAATTTTATGGCCTGTTCCTCCACCAGCGCCTCAGCCTCAGCTGAAGACATATCCCAGCTCTGCCGGACAAAGGATGCCACCCTGGCGAAATAAAGAGGGGTCATCAGATCAAGAAGTTTATTCCTGTTGGCGGTCCATAAATGGTAGGTCGCGGCCAACTCATAGAGCATTTTAACCCAGGTCTCGGTTGGGATGTGAAACTGTTCAGTATCTGTTTCCGATGCCTCCCTGATTGCATCAAAACAATCACTGCAGAATATTTCTTTCCAGAGAGGCGAAAACTGCTGATAGCCTGTTTTAAAATGTTCAACCATCAGATCAAGATTGACATTCACAGGCTCAGGTTCGAGTGTTCCTTCAAAGCCAAAGAGATCGAGAGACTCGCTTCCTTTGACCTTTTTCCAGGCACTTTCATATTTTTCCATTAAGGTGAACAGGGCTGAAAGTACCTGACGGAACATTGGGCCCAGGTGCTGTCCCGGATCCTTGGCA
>JAFDCT010000197.1 GCA_019312695.1 Deltaproteobacteria bacterium
AGCAATGACAACAACGATCAGCAAGAAGATAATACCTAAAACCTTGCCAAGTTTACCCATAACAATACCCTCCTAATCCAGTGTTTGCTAGTTGGGAAGCATCTTTTTTGAGCCCCTCAACGGTCAATAACGCTGTAAAGAAACGTAAGAATTTTTTGTTAATATTTATGTAATCTTTACACGGGCTTTACCGTTTTTTTATATCCAGGTGCTAGGATGCCTTATAGAAGCACGATTATATAAAAAGAAGCATATCATGCCGATAAAATAATACAAATTTATTTTTAAGGGCTTTACTTATCTCCAACTATTATTAATATTAATTTTAAATATCAGGCCTGTGATAAAATAATCTTGTTTTTGATATATTGTTTTCGTTTTCAACAACTTTAAAGGGAGGAGATCATGAAAAAGCTGATGCTTGTTTTTGTTGTCCTGTTTTTTCTGCTGCCAGGATGTGGTGCCAAGGAAGGCGAGATGGCCGGACAACCGCATGAAATGACTGAACATGAACACGCTGATGTCAAAGTGACGAAACATTTTGACGACAGCCTGACAAAACTGACTGACAACAATTTATACAGCCTGGAGCTGGTGATCCCGGACAAACATCTGAAAATGGGGGTCAACACCGTTGAAATAATTGTCCACCACAGCACAGGTGGAGACGTGGCCGAGGCCGAATTATCAGTAACACCGTGGATGCCGAGCATGGGGCATGGTGTTATGCAGAAACCGGTGGTAATGGAAAGGGGCGGCGGGCTTTATTCGGTTGAAAATGTTGTTTTATCCATGACCGGCCATTGGCAGTTGCAGGTAAAGGTTGCCAAGAACAATAAAGAAGATACGGCTGTTTTTGATTTTCCAGAGGTCAAAGCCATGGGACATGAGCATGCCATGATGCATGCACCGCCTCCACAGGACATTGACTACGCCACCGAAAAAATGACAGCCAACAATTCATACAAGGTAATGTACCAGAGTATCGGCGGCCCAATCAGGATCAACCGGATTCACAGCTGGGAGTTGAAGGTCACCGATGCAGACGGAAAGCCGGTAAATGACGCGAAGGTAACCGTGGTTGGTGATATGCCTGAACATGGTCATGGATTACCGACCCAGCCCGAAGTCTTTACTATGGCTGCAGACGGGCTCTACAGGATAGACGGTATGAAGTTCCAGATGCCAGGCTGGTGGGTTGTAACTATAAGTATCATGGCGGAAGGCGGTCATGACAGTGTTTCATTTAACTTGAATGTCCTGTAAAGCAAATACCATGTGAGATTGATATGCAGAACTGTTTTAATCGATTCATTGGCGCTACGATAGGCCTGCTGTTTCTCCTTATTGGAATTCCAAGCCAGGATTGTGCCTGGGCCATGGATCAGCACACCTGGACAAGTCAGGAAAAGGTCGTTTTGCGTTCCCTGTGGCTGGGTTCACTGGGTCCTTTACCTGTCGATCCGTCCAACAAGTATTCAGACAATGCCAGAGCTGCTGCATTGGGCCGGAAATTATTCTTTGAGGATAAATTCAGCGGCAACCAAAAGGTATCCTGTGCCACCTGCCATCGGGAAGATTATTTTTTTACCGATAATCTGCCCCTTTCTCATGGCATGGCAACCACCCCAAGAAGATCCATGCCGCTGATCGGCGTTGCCTATAACAGCTGGTTTTTCTGGGACGGCAGGACAGACAGCCTGTGGTCTCAGGCTCTGGGTCCCATCGAGAACAAACTGGAACACGGCATCTCAAGGACCATGAGCGCCTATATCATCAGTAAATATTACCGTGAGGAATATAAGGAGATTTTCGGAGAACTGCCCGATTTTATGGAAGACGCGTTCCCGCAGCATGCGAGACCGGCCCATGACGATCCAGATGCTCTGAAGGCCTGGGTCCTTATGACACCTGAACAGCGGGCGGATGTCAACAGGGTGTATGTCAATATGGGTAAGGCCATAGCAGCTTTTGTCAGGACAATTCTGCCTCAACCATCACCTTTTGACCACTATGTCGAACAGATACTTTCTGAAGAATCGATGACAAACCGTATGGCTTTAACTGATGATGAGGCAAGAGGTCTGAGGCTCTTCATCGGCAAGGCCAAGTGTACCAATTGTCATAACGGGCCCATGTTTACGAACAGTGATTTTCATAACCTGGGGCTGCAGGCCAAGAATGACAAAAAAAAGGACACCGGCCGTGCCGACGCAATTACCCAGGTATTGAGCAGTGAATTCAACTGTTTTGGAAAATACAGTGATGCCAATCCCGATGAATGTCTCGAGCTCAGGTTTATAGAAACCTCAGAGGAGAAATATGTAGGAGCCTTTAAGACGCCTACATTACGAAGTGTGACTGAAAGGCCTCCCTATATGCATGCCGGTCAATTTGCCACGATACGTGAAGTCCTGGAATTCTACCGAAGCAAAGCTTCCAATCCTGAACTTGGTCATGATAAGCTGACAGATGAAGAACTTGGCCTGCTCGAAGCCTTTCTCCATTCATTGAGCAGCCCGGTAACAAGTCTGCAGGAGGAAGTCAGGAATAGATAAATATGGAAAAATTTTTTGATTCCCTACCATGGGGGCTGCTTATAATTGCCTGCCTTACTCTGGGGTTGGCACCTTATAACCCCCCTCATTTTATTGAAAAACTGCAGATGCTGTTCAAGGGGCGCCTGGTCCGGCCCATAGACTGGTTTGATTTTTTCATGCACGGCATACCGTGGTTCCTGCTTGTTTTTAAAATTTTTTTCAGCATCAAGAAATAGTTTTGCCGAATAATATGCCGAGTATACATTAAGGGCAGGTCCTCATCACCCGAATAAAGAAGATGTTTCTTAAACGCAAACCATTAGTGTCTGTGTTGTTCATCCTGCTCTTTTTGCTGGCAACCGGATTTATTACCTATTCCTTTTTTCTGCCCCGTTTTATAGAAAGAAGGATCCTGCCGGAATTTGGCCGCCAACTGTCCAGTCCACTGAGAGGCAAAGTATACCGCCTGGGTGTATCTTCTGCTGTTTTTGCGGATATTACCCTCGGTGACCCTCAAAGTCCGGGAATCAATATTGGCTTGGTCCAAGCCGAATATTCGTTCTCATCTCTACGGGCTAAAAAACTGACGACAATAAAAATAAACGGACTCAGGCTGAACCTGAAATTTTCTCAAGGCCGTCTGGTTATCCCGGGTTTGGACCTTGAGAAACTGGGTACACAACAAACAAAGAACATTTCTAAACAGCCAGACACTGTTAATCTGCCAATTCTGCCGGACAGTCTCCAGGTGCAAAACGGCCTGCTTTCCTTCCTTTATGAAAATGAGCCTTACCTGATCCCCTTCGATCTGCTTGTAACCAAAAAGAATCTGAAAGATAGTAACAGTCCGCCGGTTTACCGGTACATTTTAGAGATACAGCCTCAGGGTGAAGATATTTCGGTTGAAGGCATTATTGACCTGGCAGCCAATAAAGGCAGTTTCTCCCTTGCTGCACCATCTCTTGATTTGAACAGATTTATGGGTTTGGCC
>JAFDCT010000198.1 GCA_019312695.1 Deltaproteobacteria bacterium
ATGCCGTCGCCACTTGTAACCGGCGGATTAACGAAGTTGTCCGATCCGACGCCGCTGCCGGATGTGATGGCAGGGTTGCCGTCATAGACCAGGCCAAGGTCAAGCTGGTCAGTGATTGTCATATCGAACACATCCGAGTATGCAGCACCGCTATCGGCCGTCAGAGTGACCGAATAGCGCACGACTTCACCCACAGTCGCCGTGGTCGGGTTGACGCTCTTGGTGATTGCCGCAATTTCCGGTTCGACGATATTAATTGCGACAGTCGCACTATTCTGGGCCGGCAGGGTCGTTCCACCCTGGCTGGTGGCATACGTGTAGGTGACCACGTTGTTGACTACAACTGCCTGCTGGGCGCTCATTATGTTGCGCACCCTCACATGCAGTTCGATCTCCGCCTGTTCGCCGGCCGGGATCCGGCTTATCGCAATATTCATCTGGGTCGGTATGCTGGTATCGCTGACCCCGACGACATTGCCCGTTACGGCTGCACTGAGATATTCAAGGTTTGGATCGAGCGGATCGGTAATGACGATATCATAAAGTGTATTCTCGCTTATTGTGCCGGGCACGATGATGCGATACACCACCTCCTGGCCAATTGTTGCCTCGGGGGCTGCGGGTGAGATCAGGGTCTTTGCCGGCAGCGGGTTTGTGACCAGCGCGGTCGATGCTGTATTGGTCGGGCCGTAAATTTCGCGAACACCGGTGATACTGTCCAGCGTCGGCACCGCCTCGTCATCGAATGAATAGTAGCGGTTGACGGTTGCCTGGTTGATGAGGGATATCCCCTCGCCAAGGCCGGCATCGGTCAGTACATTGTAGATCACCCTCAGGGTATCGCCCGGAGGAATCATGTAATCGCCGGAGTCGAAGTCCCAGAAGGCGAGGCCCGTGGCTGGATCAAAGACCGGTGCCAGATTCGTCATACCCGGGACCGGGCTGGAGATCAGGTATGTTCTTACCATGGTGACCCCGCCCTCCCGCATCTCGGATGGGATGATATCCTGGAGTTCGACATCATAGGCCGGCGCGTTGCCGGTGTTGATGATATCCACGGTGTAGGTCACCGTTTCACCGGCTGTGACGCTGCTGCCGTCCGCCGGGTTTGAGTTCTTGCTAACCGTCAGAATCGGCTGCAGAACTGCGATCGTATCGCCCGCCGTCTGCGCCTCCTGACCGGTGGCCGTATCGTACGTCATGTCAACGCTGTTGGTCAGTGATACAGAAAGGTCGGTGTGTGGGATCACCCCGTTAAGTATACGGACTCGATAAACGATGACAAAATCATTGTTCAGGCCGTCATTCGGCTGGTTGGTGACCGACCCGAGATTCCATGTCACTGTGGTCAGGGCAGCGGCCGGATCGCCCGTCACCATTGCTTCGGGAACGGCGGAATGGCTGAATGGTGCGACTGCACCATAAGGAGCCGGGCCGGTGTTGCCGTTTATACTGACCGTGCCTTCGAATTCCAGGCCCTGCGGCAGGGTATCGATGAGGTGGAGATTGCCCAGGGTTCCTTCCGGCACCGATAAGCGCAATTCGTATTCAACAATGTCCCCGATACGCAAGTCGGCGTCCGCCGCACCATAGGTGTCGCTGATCCGCTGCTTGGTGATGGTGGCATTAATGCCCCTGGTGGTTAAAAGCACCTCAGCTTCTTCAGTGACGTAGTCGTTAAGTTCGCCGATACCATCCGTGCCGTTGCGCTCATAACTGTTCAGTCCATCGATGCCGGTCCATTGGGCAGTGACCGTATTCATAAGGGTCTGGTTGGCAAGCACGCTATCGAGCACCTGCAAATCATAGGAAATTGTGACTGACGTACCCTCGGTGATATCAATATCGGCATTGTTGCGGTCAAGGCTCCAGGTAAGGGTCTGTGGGATCGAACTGCCGTTACCGGTAATAAAAGGCGCGCTTATGGTGTTGTCGGCAGCGATGCCGGTGCCCACGGTGACGGACGGATTGCCGGCATAGACCAGGCCTAGACCCAGTTTATCGATAATCGTTACATCGAACACATCCGATGAAAAGGTGGAATCGTTAGCCGTTAGAGTCAGGCTGTAGCGCACGGTCTCGCCGGCAGTGGGTGCGGCCGGAATTGCGCTCTTGGTTATTTCTGTTATGTGGGGCTCGATTATATCGAAGGTCACGGTCTCGCTGTTCAGTGGGGGACGTATTGTGCCACCCGGGCTGTTGGCATAGGTATAGGAGGTTGCGTTATTGACGGTAATGCCCTGCTGGACCTCTATCACGTTTTTAACACGCGCCCGCACCTGGATCACCGCCTGCTGACCGGCCGGAATCTGGGCGACGCTGTAATTCAAATCTGGCACGCTACTGTTGTCTGTGACAGATGGGCCGCTGAGCTGGGTGAATCCTAGATATTCGAGGTTGCTATCTAGCACATCGCTGATTACGACGTCATATAGCGGACGGCTGCTCAACTCTCCTGGTACGGTGATACGGTAGGATATCTCCTCGCCTATGGTGCCTGTGGTATTGAGAGTTTCCTTAACCGGCGGAGGGGGTTGAGGGAAGTAGATCAGCACTTGCGTCGGGTCCTCGTCTCCGTCCACCGCCGGGTCGGCCTGGCCGGAGATGTTGGGATCGTCACTGTCGGCGATTTTGCCGGTCGTATGGATGAGGTCCGCCTGATTGAGTACCACGAAATCCTCCGGGAGGGACGAGGACAGCGTAATATCGAAAACCACCTCGATAATATCCCCTGCAGAAACACTCAGGTTACGGATATCGAGGATACCAGCATTGTTCGTTCCGCCATTCGGGTCGGTGTGGGAGATATCTGCTCCCGGGGGATAACTAACGAGTGTCAGTGAGCCCGGTTGTAAAGCCGGCAAGGCATTGAGGCTCCCTAGGTCGTCATAGAAGCGAAGGTCGGATAATGGCCCGTCTATGCTGCGCAAGCTCAAAGTGTAACGCAGGGTCTCACCCGCCATAGCGGTGTTGACCAGCTCGCCGGTGAGCGGATTTGCGGCTGTCTTCTCGAAAAAAAAGCCTGAAAGAACTACCAATAGATCGTGGGCGTCCTGACAGTCGGCGATATCCTCGGTACCGTCAGTAATGGGACAGGTGAAGGTCTGGCCGATGGAGTCATCTCTGTCATTGGACCATTGGCTGGCAGCGGCAACATTGGTGAGCACCGCACCGCTTTCGCTGTCAGCATCGACCTTGGTCCGGTATGAGATCACCAGGTGTTCATCAAGACCGATCGGGCCTGCCGCCTCGAGCAGGGTGAAGCTCAGCTCGCAGCCGGCATAGCTGAAAGAATAATCAGTACCTGATATCAGCGGGCTGCCTGCAAGGGTGATGCCGGTAATTTCAGGCGTCAAATCGCACATGCCGCCATTGAAGTGATTCGAAGAATCGGTCGGCAGTCGGTCGAGTATATTCACGTTCCAGGCTTCACCAGCCCATGTACCACTGTTCCAGGCGTCGATGGTAAATTCGGCCCACTCCCCAAGGTTAACCACGGTAGAAGGACCTGTCTTGGAGACCACGAGGTTGGCGGGTCCGACGATGGTCAGGGGCTGCGAGACCCCCCATTCACCTGGCAGGGGTTCATAAAACACATTATCGATAAGTCTTCCGAAAGACCACTTGGCAGTATTGACGAACTGTGTCCCCGGGGTGTTCCGCGACGAGTCATCGAGCATTACCGTGATATTGACTTTGATCTGCTCTCCGGCAGGAATCAGTGGAATTTTCTTATAGGAAAGATTCTTGGGGCTCCAGACACCTCCCGGCGTATCGGGGTTATCCTCGGGAACAAGCGCCACCGGAATATTGCTGTTTACATAGTGGGCCTCGATGTCCACATAGGTGAGATCAGCCCCCGTGGCGGTAAGGTCGTCCCAGAGGGTGATGGAGTGCAGGTCGTTGGGTGACGGACCGCCCCCCAGATTCATGGACGGGAGGGTGAGCGTATAGGTGAAAGGCACCCCGACAGCCGCCGTCGTCTGGCCGGCAGGGACCTGCTTGTCGATCGATTCTACGGGTATGAACAGGTCCTGGCAGGCGTTGCTGGAACCATAATCCGAGCTGTTCGAAAACCAGATCCTGTGGTCAACATTGGCACACGCCATATGGCCGGTGAAGTAGACATTATCGAAAATGATAAGGTAGGTTGTCGGGTCATTGGTGTGAAAGTTAACAGTGGTGGTCAGCGGTTTGGACTGCGGAAAGTTCTTGAAAGTACAATCGGTATCAATCGAGATCTGGGTAGGAGCAGGAAATCTGCTTCCGTCAATCACTCCATAATATGGAGGATCACTGCAGAACTTTTCCGCGCCCTGGGCAGAGAAGGAAGTTCCCAACAGCAGAACAAGAACACCCAAGACAACAGCAGGCCAAGAAGACCTAAATGTCGACCTGATCTTTTGCAGTAGCAGGCATGTCCTGGGCCACTGAAAAGAAAGAGGGGAAAGACAATCTGCCAATACCAACATCAACGTATGCCAACAGAAATTTCTCATCTGACCAATTGTCAATAAGTCCAAAATGGCTCGTGGTAATATTCCAGCGACTTTGATTGGTAACTAAGTTAGATTTCCGCTGTCCTGCTATTGATTGCAGGGAGATTAAATTCAGCTGATACAGGGGGATTGACAAAACAATGGATTAAAAATAGACTGGGCATATACATACACCTCCGGGTGTGTGTTGGGCCTGCCGGAAGGTGTTGTCTTTGGCGAGATGGACCGACTGGCAGGCTTTTTTTATGTTAAGGCTCTAATTCAACAACTTAAATTTATTGCCATTTTTTCACTTTTCAGATTTTTAAAAAATTAAGATTGACAGTTAAAAATCAAACTGTGAATGAACAATGGCCATGTCTCTGCAATTATCATGCAGATTTTAAAAAAAACTGTAAAAAAATTTAAAAATGGATATATTCCAATGAGTTACAGCTATAGCGAGTAAAAACTAGTGCGGGAAAAAATTTAAGGGCTGAATCTGGTTGTTTTGTGCCAAACGCGAGGGTACATGATGAATTTAATGGAGATTACGATGCATTTCCATGAAAAAAACAACATGTAAACAAAGTTTCCAGGATGTGAAAAAGATTATCAACTAATGGTTACTAAGGCTTAAAATTATAATTTAAAGATGCTCATAATATATAACTGAGCTAAATTTTTTCCACTGAGGCTGAAAGATATCATTCCTGGTGAAACCAGGTCATACTGATAAACACAAGCGAGAAAACTTGTATTTACGACTTTTATTTTTTCTTGTTTTATCCATCTGGCGTGACTATGCGTTCAAACATAAAATTACTGAAAATCCCAGTGTCCCCGGTTCAAATCCTAATATCGGCACCATAATAAATAATACAAGGAGCTACATTTACATCTTGGTCCTTTTACTATGCACCTATAAGAGAGGATTTTTAAAGCGCAGCGGACGTGATTTTTGTTGTTTTTGCTTGACAGAAAATCAATAAACGTGTATATCGCACGCCGCACCTTGAAGATCATTTCTTTGAGCAGGAACATTAATTTTTTCAATCGGCTGCCTAACAGGCTAATGCTTGACTTTATCCCAGGCTGTGAAGGTGGCTTTTTCTTTTGGCTCATTTTTGCTTAAGACAGAATTGGGTTGGCGCTTGCTGCCACTTAGCCTGAAGTGGCGGACAGGCTATTTGTTTTGTCAGGAGGTTTCTGTTCAGTGGTGAAGGGGTTTATATCAATTAAAATAATGTATTGTGGGTATAAATATGCTACCCAGATATAATTTGGGATGAAAGTTTGAGGAAGTAAAAATGAAAGCGAATTTGGACAAATTACGAAACATAGGGATCAGTGCTCATATTGACTCCGGGAAAACCACTTTGACCGAGCGTATTCTCTTTTACACGCAAAGAATACACGCAATTCATGAAGTGCGGGGCAAGGATGGTGTAGGGGCCAAGATGGATTCCATGGAACTGGAAAAGGAGCGGGGAATAACCATCCAGTCGGCAGCAACTTATTGCAACTGGAAAGGTCATGCCATTAATATTATTGATACCCCGGGCCATGTTGACTTTACCATTGAAGTGGAAAGGGCTCTCAGGGTTCTTGACGGTGCAGTGCTGATTTTATGTTCCGTGGGCGGTGTTCAGTCCCAGAGCATCACAGTGAACCGCCAGATGACCCGCTACAAGGTGCCGCGCATTGTCTTTATCAATAAATGTGACCGTACGGGCGCCAATCCTTACAGGGTTGCACAGCAGGTAAGGGATAAACTGGATCTGAATGCTGTGCTGATGCAGATCCCGATCGGGCTTGAAGGAGACCTGAAGGGTGTTGTTGATCTGGTCAGCATGAAGGCCATATACTATGAAGGCGCTAATGGCGAGGTGGTAAGAGAAGAGGATATTCCGGCCGAACTTCTCGAAGAGGCCGAGGCAAAACGGGAGGAACTTCTTGATGCTGCCTCAATGTTTTCAGAAGAGTTGATGGAGGCAATTCTGGAAGGAACACCAACGGATGAAATGATCCTGAAAGCGATTCGAACAGGTACGCTCAGCCTGGAGCTGGTACCGGTTTTCATGGGTTCCGCATATAAAAACAAAGGTGTTCAGGCCATGCTTGATGCGGTTACCGAATACCTACCCACCCCCAAAGATATTAAAAACACTGCCCTTAATCTTAAAAAAGAAGAAGAAGAGTTTCCAATCAGTCCTGATCCCAATGAACCACTGATTGCCCTGGCTTTTAAACTTGAAGACGGACGCTATGGGCAGTTGACCTATATAAGAATATATCAGGGTACCCTGAAAAAAGGTGATACCATTATCAACAGCCGGGATGACAAAAAGGTAAAGGTCGGCCGCCTGGTCCGCATGCATTCCGACGAGATGGAGGATATTGAAGAGGCCAAGGCGGGTGATATTATTGCACTTTTCGGCATTGACTGTGCTTCCGGAGATACATTCACATCACCGGATATTTCTGTGTCCATGAGTTCCATGCATGTGCCGGAACCTGTTATATCCCTGGCAATCCTGCCTGTTGATAACAAAGCCCAGGTCAATATGTCAAAGGCCCTCAACCGCTTTACCAAGGAGGACCCGACATTCAGGACTTATGTGGACCATGAGACCAATGAAACAATTATTTCAGGCATGGGTGAACTTCATCTCGAGGTATATATCGAGAGGATGAAGCGGGAATATAAGGCTGAAGTGCAGGTAGGACAGCCGCAGGTTGCCTATCGCGAAACCATTACCCAGAGGGCTGATTTCAACTACACCCATAAAAAGCAGACAGGCGGCTCCGGTCAGTTCGGACGTGTCGCCGGCTATATGGAGCCCATGGACGAAGGCGAATACGAGTTTGTGGATCAGATTGTCGGCGGGGCCATTCCGCGTGAGTTTATTTCATCCTGCGATAAGGGCTTCCAGAAAAGTCTGGCAAAAGGTTCCCTGGCAGGTGCTCCTATAACGGGGGTCAGGGTGGCTATCAATGACGGTTCCTCCCATGCGGTTGATTCGTCTGACGTCGCCTTTCAGCTTGCGGCAGTGGGTGCTTTCAAGGAAGGATACCAAAAGGCAAAACCTGTTATACTCGAACCCATCATGAAAGTCGCCGTGGAAGGTCCCTCGGAGTTTCAGGGAGCTGTTATGGGCAGCTTGAACCAGAGGCGGGGCATGATCATCGGAACAATTGAAGAGGCCAACTATACTTCGGTTGAGGCCGAGGTGCCGTTGTCGGAAATGTTCGGCTATTCTACGGTGTTGCGTTCTTTGACTCAGGGTAAAGCGGAGTTTACCATGGAGTTTGCCACCTACAAACAGGTACCCAAGTCTGTATCCGAGGAAATAATTAAGAAGTTTCAGGAAGAGAAGCAAAAGTCGTAAATAATGACCTTTTAATAATCAGGTTTTAGGAGTTGCATTATGTTGAAAGAGGATTTGATCAAGAAAAACCCGTTACGTGTTCTCAACCCCTTATCGGTTGAAACATTACCGGATCACCGCATGGGATTGGTCATGGCCAGGGCCGGATTAGGGAAAACGGCCATTCTGGTGCAGATTGCCATGGACTCCATGTTGCGGAACCAGAAAGTACTGCATGTAAGTATCGGGGAAGGCTTGGAGAAAGCCAAGGCCTGGTATGAGGATATTTATAAATATATCGCTGAAGGATTTCAGTTAGATAATGCCCCGGAGATAGAGAGTGAACTCATGCGCAACCGTATGATCATGACCTTTAAGGAGGCAGCTTTCAGCAGACCCAAACTGGAAGAGCGTTTAAACGATCTTGTATACCAGAATATTTTCAGGCCTGATATTGTTTTGGTAGACGGCTATGATTTTGCCGAGGCTGACTATGATTCAATTATGGATCTGAAAGAAATGATGGCAGCCATGAATGTTCAGGGCTGGTTTTCAGCCCTGCGCCATAGAGAAGATAAACGGGTAAGTGCCGCCGGTGTCCCTGCTCCCTGCCACGAGGTTGACGGTCTATTTGATACGGTTATCCTGCTGCAGCCCGAGAAGGATTCTATTCTCCTCAATATTATAAAAGATGAATACGATGGCGCCGCCGGCAAGATACTTAACCTGGATCCCTCCACAATGATGATCATGGAGGCCTGATCCGTTATTATCTGATGTAGTGTGACAAATTATGAAATTCAGGCCCTGTATAGATTTGCATAATGGAAAGGTTAAGCAAATTGTGGGCTCAACTTTGAGCGACGAAAGCCCTGCTTCTCTCAAAACGAATTTCACCTCAGAGTTTTCATCAGCGTATTATGCGGAAATGTACAAACGTGACAGCCTATACGGCGGCCATGTCATCATGCTCGGCCCCGGAAATGAGAAGGCGGCCGCAGAGGCGTTTCAGGCCTTCCCCCTAGGTTTACAGGCCGGCGGCGGTATAACACCTGAAAATGCCTGTTATTGGCTGGACCAGGGTGCAGCAGCAGTTATCGTTACCTCGTATGTTTTTAAAGAGGGACGGATTTTTGCTGACCGTCTGAAGGAAATGCAGGCCCTTGTTGGCCGGGATAAGCTGGTCCTTGATTTAAGCTGCAGAAAAAGAGGCGATTTTTATTATGTTGTCACTGACCGCTGGCAGAAATTCACCTCAACTGCGATTAGCCCCGAAACTCTTGATTACTTATCCCGGTTCTGCTTTGAATTTTTAATTCATGCAGCTGATGTAGAAGGCAAGTGCCAGGGCATAGCCGAGGATCTGGTTGCAGAACTGGCTGCCTGGTCCCCGCTGCCTACGACATATGCCGGCGGTGTCCGCGGTTTTGATGATTTCAAGCGCATCAAAGAGCTTGGCAGAGACAGGCTTGATGTGACTGTGGGCAGCAGTCTTGATATTTTTGGCGGCAGCGGCATGAAGTACTGTGATGCAGTTGCTTTTAACCGGCAGCAGGAAGCCGGTTATTAATATGCATTATTGTTCCAGCGGGAAACAATACCTTGGCACGACGGACGGGTACATTTCCCACAGCGTAAAAGTCTACTATTGTGTGTATCGCGGATCTTTAAACCGCAGCATCAATTCCAGGCAGAGCATAACATATCAGCCCATGCCAGAGAGACTGTTTCCTGAAAACACATCAGAGCCCACCTTCCGGATCCGAGGCATTCTTGACACGATTACCTTCCAGAATGAGGAGCACGGTTATACTCTAGCCCGCTTCC
>JAFDCT010000199.1 GCA_019312695.1 Deltaproteobacteria bacterium
AGCGGAACGGGGGGATGATGAGGAAATCCACCCGGTGCTGGATGAGGATTACATACGGGCACTCGAATATGGCCTGCCGGCAGCGGCCGGAGAGGGTATCGGTATTGACAGGCTTGTCATGCTGCTGACCGATTCCCCCTCAATCCGCGATGTCATCTTTTTCCCGCACCTGAAAGCGGAAAAGTAAAAATTTTACATTTTACATTTATGGGATACGAGTGGTTCATCAGCTTACGATATCTTAAAGCCAGGCGGCGCCAGGGCTTCATTTCCCTGATCTCACTCATTTCAGTGGCAGGCGTCTCAGTCGGGGTCATGGCCCTTATTGTGGTCCTTGCCGTCATGACCGGTTTCACTGACAGCCTGCGCGATAAAATACTTGGTATCAACTCGCATATCGTGGTCCAGAGACTGGGAAGGGGCATTACAGACTATAGTAAGGTCAGCGATATGGTTCTGCAGGCCAATGGTGTTCTTGCCGTCACCCCATACACCTATTCCCAGACCATGCTCTCAGTTCCTGATGCCAGTTCCGGAGCTGTCGTGCGCGGCATTGATCCGGCCACGGCCAATAATGTGCTGAGCCTCAGCAACCAGTTACTTGAAGGGAGCGTGGCAGCGCTTGATGCTGAAAAGCAACCTCAGGAAGCCTCTCCTTCAGACAGCAGCACTTCCAGGTCTCTTCCCGGCATTATCCTGGGTAAAGAGCTTGCCCGGAGTCTGCGTGTTGAAATGGGGGATAACATCCGGCTCTTTTCCCCTTCCGGTCCCCTGACGCCAATGGGGGTGATACCAAAAATAAAGACCTGCAGGATTGTCGGTATATTTGATACCGGCATGTATGAATACGATTCTTCCCTGGCTTATATCTCCATAACAACGGCACAGGATTTTCTTGAATTGGGAGGGGCTGTGCATGGCCTTGAGCTCAAGATCAAAGATATTTACAAGGCGTCTGCCATTGCTGCAGAATTAGAGAAAAAACTCGGCTTCGGCTTTGTTGTCAAAGACTGGATAACCATGAATAAAAACCTCTTCTCCGCCCTCAAACTGGAAAAGACAGCCATGTTCATCGTCCTGGCTCTCATTGTCCTGGTAGCGGCTTTCAACATTATCAGTACACTGATCATGGTCGTGATGAGCAAAGGCAAGGACATTGCTATCCTGAAATCCATGGGTGCTACCTCCAAGGGCATCATGAAAATTTTTGTTTACGAAGGCCTAATAATCGGCCTGACCGGGACAATAATTGGTGTCATTGGTGGCCTGATACTGTGTGAAGTTCTCTCCCGGTATCAGTTCATCAAGCTGCCAAGTGATGTTTATCCCATTACCACACTGCCCGTGAAGGTCCTGCCCATGGATGTTACCCTGGTCGCAGTATCAGCAGCACTCATCACCCTGCTGGCTACTCTTTATCCTTCCTGGCAGGCATCCAAGATAGATCCTGCCGTGGCGCTCCGCTATGAATGATCAGACGCAAAAATCATCTGGTGCCGCAAAATTCCAGGCTATCGGTATTGAAAAATACTACGAGGAGGTGGGCACTAGGATTGAAGTCCTGAAGGGTGTTGACCTCCATCTTCCCCAGGGAGAAATGGTTGCCATTGTGGGGGCGTCAGGTACGGGAAAAACCACCCTACTTCATATCCTGGGCACCCTCGATAGGCCGACAGCCGGTAAACTTCTTTATGATGGTGTCGAAGTTCTTAAAAAGAACGATGTGGAACTTTCAGTCTACCGCAACAGGATGGTAGGTTTTGTTTTTCAATTCCACCACCTCCTGCCTGAATTCACGGCCTTGGAAAATGTTATGATGCCCGGCCTAATCGCAGGCCGCGACAAGTATGAGATGGCTGAAAAGGCAGGGGATATTCTCGGGAAAGTCAGGTTGGCCGACCGCATCCAGCATAAGGTTGGGGAGCTTTCCGGTGGTGAACAGCAGCGTGTTGCGCTGGCCCGTGCCATCATTATGAAACCACTGCTGCTACTTGCAGATGAACCGACCGGCAACCTCGATACCAAGACCGGTTATAAGGTCTTTCAGCTGCTGCAGGAAATGAGTGCAGAATACTCGCTTTCAGCCGTCATGGTCACCCACAATCTCGAACTGGCGAATGAAATGAACCGCTGCCTGACCTTGGCTGAAGGCAAACTTCAGGAGTAGACCAGAAAAGGTCAACTGGAAAATTGAAAATTTATTATATGGAATTTGCTCGTTAACCCCTTATTCTTCCCTGCCGGCTCTTCACTCCGTCACCTTTATTATCGCTTTTTCCGTAGCGGTAAAAAGCAGGTCCAGTTCTTCAAGAGAGACGGCCAGGGGCGGCATGAGCACAATTACATCACCAAGAGGCCTGAGCATAAGTCCCTCTTTTCTGGCTGCCATGATGACCCGGTTGCCCACCCGTTCCTCAAAAGGATACGCTTCCCTGGTGTTTTTATTTTTGACCAGTTCCACACCGCCCATCAGTCCCTTATAGCGGACTGATCCCACATGCTCAAGCTGCTTCAGCTTCTTCATGCCGTCATTGTACTTTTGTGCTTTTGGCCCAAAAACTGCGGCATCCAGGGTCTTTTCCCCGGCAAAAACTGCAAGCGATGCCAGGGCGGCGGCACATGCCAGAGGATTGCCGGTATAGGTATGGCCATGGAAAAAGGTCTTCAACTCTTTAAAATCACCGAGAAAGGCAGAAAAAATCTCCTCTGTTGCCATGGTGGCGGCCAATGGCATATATCCTGCTGTTATGCCTTTGCCCAGGCAGAGCAGGTCCGGTGAAACATCTTCCCATTCCGAAGCGAACATTTTGCCGGTGCGCCCGAATCCTACTGCCACCTCATCAGCGATGAGGAGCATATCATGTCTGCGGGTCAAATCACGGATATGTTTCAGGTAGCCCGTGGGATGGACGATCATGCCGGCCGCCCCCTGGATGAGCGGCTCAACAATAAAGCCGCAGGCCTGCTCACTGTGCTTTTCTATCAGTTCCTCAGCGAGGGCAAAATATCGGTCGACTATATCTTTTTCGCCTTCAACCGGAAAAGGATGGCGGTAGGTGTGCGGTGTCGGGACTTTTACGGTGGCAAAGAGCAGACGACCAAATCTTTCATGAAATAAATCCATACCGCCCAATGATACCGCACCGATAGTATCGCCGTGATACGCCTCGGAAAGCTTCAAGAATTTATGGCGCTGCTTCTCGCCCCGCAGCTGCCAGTACTGGTAGGCCATTTTCAGGGCAATTTCCACGGCCGTCGCCCCTGAATCAGAATAAAAAACCCTGGTCAAACCCTCAGGTGTGAGCCTGACAAGCTGCCGGGCCAGCTCAATCCCGCCCGGATGTGAAAGGCCCAGCATTGTCGTATGGGCAACCCGGCCCAACTGTTCCTTTACAGCCCTGTCAATTACCGGATGTCGGTGGCCATGGACATTGGCCCACAGGGATGAAACCCCGTCAAGGTATTGTTTGCCCTTTTCATCCTCAAGCCAGCATCCATTTGCCGCTGATATGATCAGAGGTGATTTACCGGCAAGTTCCTGCATCTGGGTAAATGGATACCATACCGGATCTGCCGGTATTTCTTTTTTATGTAACACGTTATTCGCCCTCATTTTGTATTGCTAGGATATCACACTGTACACCGCCATTCTGCTTGACGCATGGAATTCGGTATGATAATAATTTCGAATCATTGATGCAATTCATATGGGCCGTTAGCTCAATCAGGCAGAGCAACTGACTCTTAATCAGTAGGTTGAAGGTTCGATTCCTTCACGGCCCACCAAAATTCAACTTGTTTGAATCCATGACTGAACGACGTAATTTTCAGCGGATTCCTTTTGCTACAAAAGCTGAAATTAATTGCAATAGCAACAAGTATCATGGAGAACTCTTAAATATTTCCCTTCAGGGCGCCCTGTTACAAGGCATCGAGGACATACCTCTTGAAAAAGGCCGCCGCTGTGAACTCCTCATTTACCTCATGGACTCTGAA
>JAFDCT010000200.1 GCA_019312695.1 Deltaproteobacteria bacterium
ATTGTCACCACATCCCCTGAAAAATCATAGCGGCTTGCCCTTATATGGCTCACCTCTTCATAGGACTGGCGGTACCGTTCAACCCCCTTCTTGCCCTGGCGCAGCCACTGGGACTTCTCCTGCAATAATGTCTCTATCGCCTGGCGGTCTGCATGGGGTAAAAGGTCTAGGTAGTCCATGGCATCAAAAAAACAGATCATTTACCCGCTACGAAGGAGACAAAATTAAACCATTGGAAAAAAGTCTCGACCCTGCTGAATCCAGCCTGTAAGAGCATATCCACGTTTTGCCGCCGTGAAAGCGGAATCAGAACATTTTCCAGAGCTTCACGTTTTTTGGCTATTTCCAGTTCAGAGTAGCCTCGTCTTTTCTTATATTGGTGATATGAGCCAAGAAATTGTTCGTTTAAGGCATAATCCTCGAAGACAACCTTTTCACTGAGGATAAGAACACCTCCTCTGCGCAGGCCGGTGTGAATGTCTTTCAGAAACCCGGGCCGTACTGCAGGATCGATAAACTGCAGGGTATAGTTTAAAATCACCCCTCCGGCCCCCGAAAAATCAGTCCGGATGATATCCTGCTGGCTGAAAAGGATTTTTTCAGCCAGGGAAAACATCTGCGCTTTGCGTAATGCTTTGTCCAGCATGGCCTTTGAACTGTCTATCCCGATAAACTTCAGACCCCCGCCACCCAGCATTCTGGCCAGATAAAGCAGCGTCGTACCTGTTGAGCAGCCAAGATCGTAAACCGTATCACCGGGCTGCAATGAACGTCCCAGGATCTCTGCTGCCATTTCAATAACCTGCTTATAAAACGGCACGGAGCGGTCAAGCATATCATCAAAGACATCCGCCACCCGTTCATCGAACTCAAACTTTTCCACCGGTGCTGTTGTATGAAAAAGGGTGTCGCGTGCCATAAAAATAATCCTCTGTACGGAGTTAAAATCTAACAGGCGGGATCATCACCGGAAGGGTCTCCGGCAAGAGCATACTGCTTCACTTCTTCATAATATTCTTTGAACCCGACAATTTCCTGCAGGACGGAAAAATCGAGCAGGCCTCTAACCTGTCTGTTGTGGTGCAGTTCAGCAAGGGCCTGCTGCATGGCTGCCACTCCTGCATTGAGAATGGTCAGGGGATAGGCCACTATCCTGTAACCGATCTCTTCGAGTTTTTTCTGATCCAGGAATGGTGTTTTGCCCCCTTCAACCATATTAGCCATCGTGACCCCTTTTACCGTTGAACAGAACCTGCGCATCTCGGCCTCAGAGCAGGGCGCCTCCAGGAACAGAATATCCGCCCCGCAATCCTCGAATGCCTGCATACGCCAGAGCGCTTCATCCAGGCCATGGGTTTCCCTGGCATCTGTCCTGGCAATAATGACAATGTCGTCAGCGGCGGTTTTCCTTGCATCAACAGCAGCCCGTATCCTCGTGACCGCCTCCTCGCGGCTCACCACCTGCTTGCCCCTCGTATGCCCGCATCGTTTTGGTGAAACCTGATCCTCTATCATGATGCCGCCAAACCCGGCATCAACATAGCCATGAACGGTACGCTTAACATTCATGGCATTGCCGTAGCCTGTATCACCATCACCTATGACAGGGATAGTCACCGCAGAGCAGATATTCCTGCCCTGCTCAACCATCTCGCCATACGAAATCAGGCCGGTATCGGGCAAACCCAGACGTACAGCCGAAACTGCAAAACCACTCATGAAGGTAAATGAAAAACCAGCCATCTCTATCAGTTTTGCCGACAGGGCATCAAAACAGCAGGGCATAAGCAGCAGACCGGGCTGCGTTAAAAGATCCCTGATTGTTGCTGCTTTTGATTTCATTGATTGTTCACCAGATACTCCTGTCATGTTTTTATTTTAGAGCTTACGGCAATTTAATCTTCTGTTTAGCATGGCGTTCAGGGTTTTCCTGGAATATTAAAAATGTTTTCCCTAAAATCTGGACGACTTGGGCACCGGTTCTTTCAGCAATGGCTTCTGCTGCTTCCTGCCGTTCCAGAAAGCAGGCATTGCCGACCTTAACCTTAACCAGTTCGTGGGCGGCAAGTACTGCTTTAGCCGCACTGATGACATTTTCCGTTATACCCTCACGGCCAAGTATTATAAGTGGTTTCAAATGATGTCCCAGACCCCTCAGGTATCGCAGTTGTTTTCCGTTAAGATTATTATGTTTTCTGTTGCTTTTCACAAATCACACATCATATTTATACTATTATTAAGCAAAATGACGGCTGTGGGCATAGTGCTGCGCCCAATATCTGCTCCACGTTTAGAACAGATTTGAAATAATTTCAACGCCGCCTATCCATGTACCGATCATACTTCCAAAACCTGGGAGGAGAAAGGCCAGAAAAACCCGTAGAAGTTTATTTTTCCACCAGCCGGTAAACGTCGACATATCTTCTGCTACAGTCTCAAATTCCCTTACTACAGGCGGCCGTACCAGAACCTGCACAAAAGCGGTGACATAACCGGCCCCGATAACCGGAGTCAGGCTTGTTATCGGGGCGGCAGCAAAGGCGCTGGCTATGGTAAGCGGGTGGGCCCAGGCCAGCATGGCGCCTATTGCCGAAGGAATTGCATTGGCCAGGATCCAGTAAAGCAGATTGGCGCCGGCAACAGTACTGCCTTTTTGAATACCGATCGTTATGAGGGAGCCAATTATCAGTAAGGGAATAGACCAGCCCAGGGTCTTGAAAAATGATGAGACCGGAGGGAATGTACTGATGGAAGGCAGTGTAGCACTATTGTCTTCGTATATCCTCTTTTTGATACCCTCAACATGCCCGGCCCCGACAACGGCCACCAGTTTTTTGCCGGCTGAACTCTTGATCTTTTCAGCGAGATAAATGTCCCGCTCATCTATCAGCACTTTTTTCAATTCCGGCATGGCCTCTCCCAGCTCAGACATCAACTCGGACAGAACATCCTTTTTTTTGAGTTCCTCAAGTTTCTCCTCGGTTATCTCGGTCTTGTCAAATAGGCTTAACAGCAGGGTTGCCAACAGATATCCCTTCTTAAAAAAGGATGTTTCATGCCAGGCCCGGCGCAATGTCACCCTGACATCGCGATCACACAAAGAGACAGGTATGTCATGTTTTTCAGCCTCACGGGTGGCTTCCAGCAGTTCCAGTCCTGGGACCACCCCCAGCTGCATACCCAGTTTTTTCTGGTAGGATGAAAGAATCAGGGTGGCAAAAAGAGTGGATAACTGCTTTTTCTTGATTATTTCTTTCAGGTCAAGGGATTCCCAACGTTTTCGCCCTGATAGGGCCCTGTAGCGCTTAACATCAAGCTCAACGCAGACACAATCAGGTTTTTCTGCCGCAATGACCTGTTTGACCAGGTTAACCGATTCCCTGGACACATGTGCCGTCCCCACCAGGTATATCTCCCTTTCACCAATGGTCAGGAATTCAACCTCATCAGGGTAAACATTGTTACCAATTTCAGGTGCTTCTATGTTATTATTGTTTCCAGTCATATATTATTTCGCTGCACATTTATCAGCCTGCAAAACACTTCCTTTCAGCTCATATTGAATAGATATGCTTCTCTATACCCAATCGGATAAAAAAACAAGCACAGGATAATCAGACAGAATTTATCCTGTGCGCAAAACACCATAAAACACAGCTTTGTAAATTCCAATACAAAGTTACGCAATACTATAACAGGAACACCGGTACCGGTATGGAAAGGTTCTTAAGGAATGGAAAAAGGGAGATTTAAATAAAATCAACCGCCGCTGGCAATTTTTAGAAGTAGCCTGTTACCGGGATAAATAGTGTTGTCTTTCAGGTTATTCCACCTCTTGATCTCTTCCGGTGATATGTTATGCCTCCTGGCAATGGTCCATAGTGAATCACCGCTGCGCACCCGGTAAATGGTATCGGCCAATGGCTCCCCGGCATCTGCAGTCTTCAGCAGCAGTTTATTGCCGGGATGGATCAGGTTATTGTTCAGATTATTCCATCTTTTGATTTCACCGGTTGAAACATTATATTTTCTGGCAATAGTCCAAAGCGAGTCGCCGCTGCGAATGTGATAATAAAATTCCGCCGTATCAGGTTTAACTTCGATGGGCTGCTGTTTTACAGGCTGCAGGGCTGCCAGCAGGATCCGGTCACCTGGATGAATGATATTTGTAGCCAGGCCATTGAGCTGCTGTAATTCTTTCGTGCCCAGATTGAATTGCCGGGCTATTTCCCAAAGAGAGTCACCCTCCTTAACTACATAGTATTGGCCTGTTGTTTGAGTATGCAGATTATTTCTTACAGCGGCAAGCTCACCCTGGAGATTTACGGACTTCAAATCACCCTCAGCCGTTTCTTTATTGCGGACCGGGCTAATCTGTCTACCCGGATCTGCTTCACCAGAAAGGCTCGCGACTCTGTTCTCATCCTGCTGCACATAGAAAACAAGCTGTTGCCCGGCCCTGATCCTGCTGATATCGTAAAGGTCATTCCAGGCTGCAATCAGATGAATGGGAATATTGTAACGCCTTGACAGTTCATAAACCGTTTCACCGGGTAGAACCTTATGCAGAACAAAATTCCCCTCTCCTGCTTCTGCCTTCAGGTAGCCCTTGGCTACCCGTCCTTCGGGAAGCATCTCATACTTTGTGGTCTGGTAAGGTATCCTCAGCCGCTGACCAACCTTTAAGCCTGAAGACCTCAGAGTGTTTGATTTCAGAACTAAGGTTTTAGTTAACCCGTATTTCCGGCAGATCCCGTCCAAGGTCTCGCCATATCTAACCGTATGGGTCTTAAACCCGGTTGAGACAACAGCCTGGATCCTTGGCAGATTCTTTTCAGCCTCATCTTTTTTACCCAGCGGTACCTTAAAGGGGTAGGAACTTCTGTCAGGCGGCGTAAACTCTTTCCGGAGTTCGTTGTTATATTTTTTCAAATCATCAGGTTCCATGTCACAGGCCAGTGCCACTGCCTTGAGCGCTGTCCAACGGGGGACTTCCACTGTTTCAAAGGCCAGGGGAGCTTCATACTTTATATCAAAGCCGTATTTCTCCGGTTCCTTGGCAATTATGATTGCAGCAATAAGTTTTGGTACATACCGTTTTGTTTCCAGCTTCAGATATCTACCCTGGGCAATTTCCCAAAAATCAGTGGTATTATATTTTTTTACGGCCCTTCTGATTTTTCCTTCACCGGCATTGTAAGCCGCAACTGCCAGGTACCATGAGTCGAATTCCTGGTAAAGATCACTCAGGTATGACACAGCTGCCTTGGTCGACTTTATCGGGTCTCTTCTTTCATCAACATAGTTGTTAATTTCCAGGCCGTAATTCCTGCCGGTTCCCTTAATGAACTGCCAGACACCTACAGCCCTGGCCCTGGAATATGCCCTTTCACTAAAGCCGCTCTCTATCATAGCAAGATATACGAGATCTTCCGGCAAACCTGCTTCACGCAGGTGTTCCTGGATCATGGGCAAATAACGTCCGGACCTGGAGAGCCAGACAGCAAAGGTGTCACGTTGTTTGCCTGTAAAGAAGTCGAGATAATACTGGACCTGACGATTTACCGTGACAGGGAAATCGTAGGTTACCTCTTCATCCAGGTATTCGACGGGCGGAACTCCCTCCTCCCACTCGCCCAGCAACTTCAATTCCTGTAGTTCCTGGTCTTTCGTCTGTTCCGGTTCAGGTTCGACATCTCCCTGCAGCCTTTCTTCCTGCTCTATACTGCTCACCAGCGGAGGGTAAATAACAGGAGGTTCCCAAACCACATCCGGGCTTTTCTTAACTGACACACTTTGTGGTGAACTGTGCCCCCTGCCGAGGTCTCCTGTTTTTCCAGGAGCACAGGCAACTAAAAGAGCAATGCAGAAGAAGATGGGAAGTATTTTAAAAATAGTTGATATTTTGCTTAAAATTGGCTTGTTGATACCCATGTGTATCCTTAGAATAAATTATCAGAATAAAGCTGTTACCGTCTTTTTATTAAAAGCAATAAATATGCCAGAATAAAATAGTTCCTCAAAAAGTTAATAGCGGCTGGTGGCATATTTTTTGAATGGAGTGAGCCGGTTTAAAATTTTCCCCCTCTTTATTAGGGACCAGGCAGAATCAACCTTATAATCATTGACGGTTGATACCACAAAATTCCTTGCTACTGCAATAAAAAACAAGTCTGGGCTTGAATTTAGAGTTTTTTTGGTAGAAAATGCTGTAAAGAATCCTCAATGGTTCAGCTGCTTTTTACATTTTAATTTCTTATTTAATTACAGTATGTTATATTAAATGATTTCGTTTTAGTGGGATTAACTGCAAACCCGGATGAAATATATGCCTAGAAAAATTTTCTATCAAGTTTCTGCTGCCATAGCGCTGAGCATTATTATCTGCCTGATTGCCTTTTTGGGGCTGGTTGTTTTTTATCCCGGCGAGGAGATTAATCAAAGCAATATAGAAAAGATCCTCTCAATGGAAAGCCCGGTCTATTACAGCGACGGCAAAAACAAAATAGGCGTTTTTTTTCAGGATGCCCACCGGCAATACATCCAGTATGAAGAAATTCCCCAGGATTTTGTAAACGCCATTATCGCCTCTGAAGATAATAATTTTTTTGACCATTTTGGAGTGGATATCCCCGGAGTGCTGAGGGCTCTGCTGGCAAACATCAAAGCCGGTAGAGTTGTTCAGGGCGGCAGCACCTTATCGCAGCAGACCGCAAAAAATCTCTTTAAAAGAAAGGACCGTTCCCTCAAAGCCAAGCTGACTGAACTCTTATATGCCTTGAGACTTGAGTACCATTATCCAAAAGAAAAGATCATAGAATTCTATGCCAACCAGTTCTTTGTCAGTGGCAATGGCCATGGTTTAGGAGTAGCAGCGCAGTATTACTTCAACAAGCCCGTTTCAGATCTGAGCACGCTGGAATGCGCCTTCATAGCCGGCTCGGTCAAGAGGCCCAATTATTACAACCCGTTTATCAAGGATAATGAAGAAATGGCCAGTCTTGCCATTAGCCGGGCAAAACAGCGTTCCGGGTATGTTCTGAGACAGATGTTAAAGCTTGGCATGATAACTCCTGACCAGTATGAGGAATATATGGCCCAGGAGATTAATTTTGAACAGGGTCAGATGTTCTTTCCTCTCAATACCCTGATGGATTTTGTCAAAGCAGGCCTGTCCGCTCCAGAGGTGGAAGAAGCTTTAGCAGTAAACGGCATTGACAATATTGCCACCTCGGGCATCAAGATCTTCACGACGGTTGAAAAGAATTTGCAGGAGGGGGCTTTTTACAGCCTGCGCAAACAGTTGTCCAGGCTGAGTATCCGCCTGAAGGGATATGTACATGAAGACGTGCAACAATATTATGACAGCCTGGACAGTGGTGGTGACTGGGACCTCCATAAAGGGGCCTTTCTTTTTGGTACTGTTTCCTCTGTCGATATCTCAGCACAGCCTTCAATCACGGTTTTCCTCGGGAAACTAGGCGGTAAACAGAATCTCACAGGAATTATAGACCTTCCGGGTATTATGCCTGTTGTTGATTCCCATATTAAATGGGAAAAGCAGCGCTGGACTGAACCGACAGAAAAGGATTTGTGGAAATTTCTCAAAGGAATAAGAGCCGGTGACAAAATTTTTATCAGTGTGCGCAGAATTGACCGGAGCAGCAATACCATTCAGCTTGACCTTGAAAAATATCCTGAAATTCAGGGTGGCATAGTGGCCATCAGAGAAGGAACTATTCGGGCCATGGTCGGAGGGATGGAAAACCATTTCTTCAACCGGGCTGTTGCTGCCAAAAGGCCGATGGGTTCCGTGATCAAGCCTCTTGTTTATACTGCCGCCATTCAGCTAGGCTGGAACAGCATAGATGCTCTGGATAACGAAAGGAATCTGTTCGTCTACCAGAAGCAGGCTTATTTCCCAAGGCCGGACCATGTCAGCCCCCATAAACAGGTATCGATGAACTGGGCCGGAGTACACTCTGAAAACGTTGCCACAGTCTGGCTTCTGTATCACCTGTGTGACCACCTCACACCGGCCCAGTTCAAAGAACTTATCTCGCATCTTGATCTGGATAGGCGTGAATATGAGTCTCATGCCGGTTACCAGCAGCGGTTACGGGATATTCTGGGCATTCTGGTGGACCGGGAACAGCTAAGCCGGGCAGCATTCAGACAGGCCGTTATAAACGTCGAACCTGACCTGATTTTCAGCGGCAAACTCGGTGAATATCAATACTTGAAAAAGATGCAGTATGGTGCGGATTTTGAAAGCTTTCTGGAGGAAGTGGAAAATCTTGAGGGGCCGGAATATGAGTCGGAAAAAAGGCGTCAAAAACAGATTGCAGAAGAAAAGAATATCAGGCAGGAAATTCTCAAAAACAATTATCTGCATCACGTAAAACTTATGCAGGAACTTGCATTCCTGCGGGCCAGCCTTGCAGGAAAATTGCAATTGAGCACCACTGAAGCCCCGGAGATGTTTCTTGGACAGTTCTATCATGATATGCTCAATGAAAAATTTATCTATGCCAGTGCACCTGCAGAAAACAGTTCCTGGCGAATGCTGAGTCCTGCAGATATCCTGAAAGAATTGCACCCCCTGTCATTTGCCCGGTTTAAAAACGATTTTCAGGATAATTTCTGGGCTAACATTCTGATTGAGGGCAGGGTCAGCCTTTCCACGCTCGAGACGCTCGCGGGCAGCGTACAAACAGAATTCGACCGTCTCTCTGCTCTACCACCTTACAGTTTTGAAGTCCTTTCACTCATACCGGACTTTCGTGTCCTGGCAGGACTGCGTTATGTGACAGCATTGGGCAAAGCCCTCAATATCAGGAGTGAACTGGAACCTGTTCTGTCATTCCCCCTGGGTTCAAATGTCATTTCTCTTCTGGAAGCTGCCATGGCATACCAGGCCTTGACAATGGGTCATATCACTGTAAGCGGCTCTAATGAAAGCGTCGATGCCCTGTCAATTATTGACCGTATAGAAAATGCCGAGGGAGATACTATTTATGTACCTGAGAGAAAGGATACCAGGGTCGTTGATGCAAGAACAAGTCTTGCTGTAAGTGATATACTGCGGAATGTCGTGAAATTCGGTACCGGTCGTGCCGCCCATAAGGGTGTTCGGCTTCACAGCCATAATCCTGAAATTGAAGAACAGCTGAAACAGTTTGACCTGCCGGTACCGCTGATGGGAAAGACCGGGACAGCAAACCGCTTTACGAATTCTGCTTTTGCCGGGGTAGTTCCCGGGCCAGCCGATAAGCAGAATGGCTTTTCCGTTGCGAACGGTTATAGCGTTGTTTCCTATGTCGGTTATGATGACAATGAGCCCATGGTTCGTAATACCACGCATATCACAGGTGCGAGTGGTGCTCTTCCGGTCTGGACCTCTATGGCGAATACCATCCTCCTGGAAAAAGAATTCGGCTCCCGGCTGGACTTGGTTGACCTGGCATTCTCTGTCGACCCTCTTACCGGTGAAACAGGCCTGCGTCTGATCAACCCGAACCTGCAACAGAAAAACATCCCGGTGAATCGAGGAAACGGCCTGCCTGAGACCGGCCAATATGGCAGCAGCAGTTCTGTGCGCTCATCAGATGCCACAACACTCACATTCGGCACTCTTCTTCCGAGCGGGGAATTTGGGCCTGCCAGGCATTTCCAGCCCTTCTGGCAAAATTAATTACAACTATGATTCCCAGATATTTGGGGGACATATCCCTTTCTTTTATGACAAAATCAGTTAATCTGTCCGGGCAGGTCTTAACTCTTGCAAATTTAACACATTCTGTTTTATAGCTAAGTGTTAGTAATTATCAGGCCAGAATAGACGGTGAAAACTGACCTGGAACATAATACGGAAACTATTATCTCTTTCTCACTTATGGAATAGGTATGCTGAACTTTAAAACATTAAACGTCGTAATAGTTATGCTCATCTTTTCTGCCTTGTTAAACAACTGTGCCGCAACCCCTCCGCCGGTCGCAACCTCTCCAATGCAGGAAGAGTCTGCCCCTGAACCCCAAACTGCTTTACCGGAAAGCGCAGCCGAAGCTCCTGCCGATCTCCAGAAAGAAGAGACAATTGAACTTTCTGCCGAGGATACTTCTCAAACATATATAGAGGAACATGAGGAGCCTTCTTTTCCTGTGAAAGTGCCTATTGATTATGCTGATATTGAATTTATCCAGCATCGTTTGATCGTCTATGAAAACAAGTTTGAAAAGTGGCTGGATATCTCGGAAACTGCCCTCAAAGGGCCGCTTGCTGAAGAAATTACATCCCTTGAAACGGAATGTATGCAGAATCTTGAAGGTATTCTCAGCGGTTACAGCAGATTAATGGAAAGAATACCGGTGGGTGAAATTGTTGCTTATGACAAGACCGGCGCAGTTGAACCAAAACATATACAGCAGCTTGACATTGCCTTCCTGGAGAGCAGGTGCAACGAATTACTGGCCATGGATTTTGCCTGGCAATATGAACCCTTGCCCGTGGCTGAGCCCGAACTGACATTTACCGCTGCTCAAGAGGCCATCGCAACCCATGTAAAGAAGGGCGATTATCAGGCTGCCCTCGATGCCTATGAAGGCTTGTCCCGTGACTTTCCAGACCGGGAACCGTCTCTTGCCACCCTTTTGGATTTTGGTCGCGCACTGCAATACACCGGTCAGGTCGAAGCGGCAACACGGCACTATAAACATATGCTTGATTCAGGAGATCTCGCCATTGAACCGCTTAGCATTAAACGTGAAGTTGGCGACCTTCTTCTTGCCAGCGATAATGCAGCGGCTGCAGAATTTTATTATGAGAGTATGATTCTGGAACACCAGTCAATAAGTGCGGAAGAGATTTGGGCCCAGGAACAGCTTACTTTCCTGCGTTCTTTTGATCCCGGATCTGAAGATATGGTTACCTATATGAAAATCCTGCGTGAATTCCAGACACATGATTACAAAATGCATGCTCCAAGGTTAAATGAACTGGTAAATAATTTTGCCAGGGTGCATGCTGGCAACCCGATTGCGATGAATGCATTGCGGCTCAAGACTTTTGCCGCCAATCAAATGAAAGCATGGTTTGGCCGCCAGCTGGTCAGGATTGATGCTCTTGTTGCAGAGGAAAGATTTACAGAGGCAAGTGATATCCTGAAAGACATTTCTGGCTATCACCTTCCCGCTGAACTGCAGGCAGTTTTACAGAAAACCTTCTACGATGTGGCTCAGGCTGAAATCCAGGCAATGGAAGAACAGCGGCGTATGAAGGAAATGGAATTGACCGAACAGTGGGATTCCGCAGTTAACCTACTGGATTCGCAGCAGTATGAACTTGCCATATCGGCCTTTGAATCTCTATCGGGCACGGAATATGAAGAAAAAGCAAAAATAAAGATTATTGAAGCTGCCAACCAGGCTGCCGGGGAAATGCGCAAGGAAGCGGCATCTCTTTTTATCAGAGCCGGCAAAACCACTGACATAGAACTAAAAAAAGCACTTCTTCTTAATTCCCACAGACTGCTGACAGAAATCCTGGACAAATATCCCCAGACAGAACTTCTGGACAAAGTACAACAGAACATCTCCATACTTGAAGAGCAGATAGAACGGTTCGACCCGGCTCTGCTGGAAGAACTGCAGCAGCAGAATCCTGCTGAAACCACAGCCTTTCCTTATGGTTTAGAACCATAATAATTCCGTGGTCTGTTGTATATCAGATTCTGTTCGCTATACAGTAATGTCTGCAGATTGCTCCAGAGCTAACAGTGCTTTTTTGATGAAAACACCCCCGGCAA
>JAFDCT010000201.1 GCA_019312695.1 Deltaproteobacteria bacterium
CCCTCGAAAACAAATGGGCCGCCGGAAATGGCACAGTTGCCCATGGCAATAACCCACTTGGGCTCCGGCATCTGGTCATAGAGTGTTTTAACAGCCGGTTCCATCTTCTTGGATATGGTCCCAGCCACTATCATGACATCGCACTGCCTGGGCGAAGGCCTGAAGACTTCTGCTCCGAAACGGGCCAGATCAAAACGTGATGCCCCGGTGGCCATCATTTCGATGGCACAGCAGGCCAGGCCAAAGGTCATCGGCCACAAAGAGTTAGCCCGGCCAAGAGACAGAATCTTGTCAAGGCTTTCAAAATGAATTATCGGGGGCTGTACGTCTTGCGTTCCCACTTGAACACTCCCTTTTTCCATGCATACACTAATGCCAGGGATAAGATGCCGACGAAAATGACTATCTCCACAAAATCACGTATAACAAAGCCCTTGTCATAGGCAAGGGCTACGGGAAACAGGAAAAGAATGTCAACGTCAAAAGCAAGGAAAATCAGGGCATAGAGATAATAGACTATGCCGAACCTGATCCAGGCATCACCGATCGGTTCAACGCCGCATTCAATAAACTGTCTGGTCTTGTTTGAAATGTTCCGGGTACTGCGGGGGGCAAAGATGTGGGCAATAATAAACGGCCCCACTGCCATAAGAAGACCACCCAAGAAAAAGGCGGCCACATATAGATGATCTAATATAGGTTGCTGTGCCACACTAAAAGCTCCTTGGTTAAGGTAGCAAGATAACACGTCCGCTTAGCGGCAGTTAAATAATTCAAACACTACCCCTTGTCAAGGACAAACTAAGGGTGATTTTAGAAAAAATTCCCAGCTGATAAGGCCTGACAGTATTGCCAAGTACCACAATGTATCAGTCAAAAAATGATAGGCAAAATTGTGAAGTTGAACCCCTGCCTGCAACAACAGCCAATTAGGTATTTATACCCATAACCAAAATAGGCATTTTTACCGGGTCAAAGAAAAATGCAAAGGAAGTTCTGGAACGGATTATCAACTCCCCCCCAACAGCTTGTCTATGCTGACCAGTTTGATGCATATTGCCACCAGTTCCATCGCTGTTTGCACATCTGCAACAGAAGGAAAGGAAGGGGCAATGCGGATGTTCGTGTTTTGCGGGTCCCTGCCATAGGGAAAGGTGGCGCCGGCAGGTGTCAGTTTGACCCCGGCATCTGCCGCTTTGCTTATAACCTCCTGGGCGCAGCCGGGAAGAGTATCGATACTGATAAAATAGCCGCCATTGGGTTTGCTCCACGCTGCTATGGCACTGCCTGCAAGCTCCCGCTCCAGCACCTCCAACACCGCTTCAAACTTAGGTTTCAGGATTGCTGCATGCCTTGCCATATGTTTTTCGATACCGGCAACATCCTTGAAAAACAGGACATGCCGCAGCTGGTTCAGCTTATTGGGACCAATGGTCTGGAACTGCATCTTACTGAGGATGAATTCTATGTTCTTTCTGCTGGCCGCCATCATGGCAACACCAGACCCGGCAAAGCTTATTTTCGAGGTTGAACCGAAGAGAAAAACTCTGTCCGGATTGTTCGCATCCTTGCAGGCAGAAAGCATGTTCTTCAGGGGATCACCGGTCTCGCCAAGGTGATGCATTGCATAGGCATTATCGCAGAAAATCTTGAAATCCGCGGCCTTTGTTTCCATGGCAGCCAGCCGGTCGACCACCGTATCAGAATAGGTGATTCCCGTTGGATTGCTGTATTTTGGAACACACCATATACCCTTTATCCTTTCATCTGCGGCGACAAGCTCTTCAACCGTGTTCATGTCGGGTCCGTCCGGTCCCAACCCGACGGTTATCATCTCAATACCCAAGTACTGGCAGATGGCAAAGTGCCGGTCATATCCCGGACTGGGGCAAAGGAATTTAACCGTATCAAGTTTTCCCCAGGGCTGCATGCTGTCTTCAACTCCATAGACCAGCGCCCCCATTATGGTATCATGCATCATTTTCAGGCTGGCACTGTCCCCAACGATGATTTCATCAGAAGCAACTTCAAGATATCGGGCGGACAGGGCTTTGGCCTCTTTTATGCCATCGAGCCCCCCGTAATTACGGCAGTCGACTCCGCTCGGAGAACTATATTCTCTGCCTACATCCCCGGTCAGCATTTCCATGGCCAGGTCAAGCTGTTCAGGGCTGGGTTTACCCCGGGTCATATCCAGAGTGAGCTTTCTCTCCTGAAAAGCCCTGTAACACTCAAGAAGTTTTTCCCTGGTGGCCTGTAAGTCAGCGGTGCTAAGTTCTGCAAACGGTATCATGTCAACATTCCTTATATATGGTTACGGGTTACAAATGACCAAAATTATAAATATTATCTGTAAAGCACTTCTTTCAAAAAAAGACCGCGGGCAGGAGCTGTTGGGCCTGCCACTGTCCTGTTCCTGGCAGCCATAATTTCTGCAACTCCAGAAGGGACAAGCCTGCCTTGCCCAACTTCAAGCAGGGTGCCGACAATGTTTCTTACCATATGACGCAAAAAGCCGTCACCACTGAGAATAATTCTGTGGTAATTATCGTCCCCCACCCTGCTGATGCCGGCTTTGAATATGGTGCGCACAGCTCCCCGGCCGGAATATTCCGGGTCACGGGAACCGGAACCCTCAAAACTTGAGAAATCATGAGTGCCGGTAATATAAG
>JAFDCT010000202.1 GCA_019312695.1 Deltaproteobacteria bacterium
AAAAACACCACTTTGATGAGATCCATACCATTGACATAATCGACTGCAATGCCGGCGAGCACGGCCTGCCCTTTGCCACTAATTTCAATCCCGAGATCAATATCCGGGAGGTCACCGCCAAGGGCCGCTTTTATGAAAAGGGCCAGTGGATGGAAACTGAACCGTTATCAGTGCACAGGACCTTTGACTTCCCCGGAGGTATTGGCCCAAGGGAGATATACCTCCTGTATCACGAAGAACTTGAATCTCTGGCAAAAAACATCAAGGGCGTAAAACGTATCCGCTTCTGGATGACATTTTCAGAGTCTTATCTCACCCATTTGCATGTCCTGGAAAATGTCGGCATGACAAGGATTGATCCTGTCATCTACCAAGGCCAGGGAATCATTCCGCTGCAATTTTTAAAGGCGGTACTGCCGGAACCGTCGTCCCTCGGACCTAAAACCAAGGGCAAGACCTGCATCGGCTGTCTGATCGATGGCATCAAGGACGGGCAAAAAAAAAGATACTATGTCTATAATATCTGTGACCACCAGGAAGCTTACCAGGAGACAAATTCCCAGGCAATCTCTTACACCACCGGTGTACCGGCCATGATTGGTGGTATGCTCATGCTTGAGAGCGAATGGTACCGGCCAGGGGTCTTTAATGTTGAGGAGTTCGACCCGGATCCCTTCATGAAAAAACTGTCCCTCCATGGGCTGCCCTGGACTGAAACCTTTCTGGACATTGATAATGACAAGTACGCCAACCTTTGATCCAGCTGCATTTCCAAGTCCATGTTATGTGTGCGACCTGGGGCTTTTACGGCAAAACCTTGAAGTTATTGGCGAGGTCCGTCAAAGGACCGGTTGCAGGATATTGCTTGCCCTTAAAGGCTTTGCCATGTTCAGCACCTTCTCATTGATCAGCAGATACCTGCAGGGAACCTGTGCCAGTTCACCCCATGAGGCCAGGCTGGGCAAGGAGGAATTCGGCGGCGAGGTCCATGTATATGCCCCGGCTTACAGTGAACATGATATTGAGGAACTGCTGCCGCTGATTAATCATATCAGCTTCAACTCCATAAAACAGTGGCAGCGCCATAAACAAAAGGTGCTGAGCAGTGGCAGGCCTATCCGCTGCGGCTTAAGGATTAACCCGCAGTATTCTGAGGTCAAGGTTAAACTTTACAATCCCTGTTCCCCGAATTCCAGGCTCGGCATAACTTTGAATGAGTTGCGTGGGCATGATCTTGACGGTATCAGCGGTCTGCATTTCCATACCATGTGTGAACAGAATTCCGACACCCTTGAACGGACTGTTGCGATTGTGGAAAAAAAATTTGCCTCATATTTTAATGAGTTGCAGTGGCTGAATTTTGGCGGTGGTCACCATATAAGCCGGGCTGATTATGATGTTGACAGGCTCTGCAATGTTATAAGCAGTTTCCAGGAGCGGTATGGCCTTCAGGTCTACCTTGAACCCGGGGAGGCGATAGCGCTGAATGCCGGGATGCTTGTAACTACAGTGCTCGATGTTATTGAACGTGACAAACCGATAGCAGTACTGGATACCTCGGCCGCGGCCCATATGCCGGACGTCCTCGAGATGCCATACCGGCCTGAAGTTATTGGTGGCGGTCAGCCGGGTGAGAAAAAGTATACCTACCAACTGGCAGGACTCAGCTGCCTGGCAGGAGATGTTATCGGCTATTATTCATTTGACAAACCCCTGGTTATTGGACAGAGGCTTGTTTTTCTTGATATGCTTCATTATACAATGGTAAAAAATAATACTTTCAATGGTGTCCAATTGCCGGCAATAGCACTATTTGAACCTGAAAACAACCAGGTAACGGTAATTAGGCAATTTGGCTACCAGGATTATCGATCCAGACTGTCATAGATGAAGACCTGAGCTCATGAAAAATCCAGCGTATCCAGCTTTCCTGGAGCTTGACATTCCGCCGTCCCCTTTTGCCGAAGCACGCATTCATATAATCCCGGTGGAAATGGAAAAAAGTGTATCGTATGGCAGCGGCACTGCTGCCGGACCAGAGGCAATCCTCAAGGCCTCCCTGCAGCTTGAGGCCTTTGACGGCAAAACCATTCCCGGAAAAGCCGGCATACATACACATCAACCGCTTCCCTGCAAAGCCGAAAAGGCTGTTGACGACCTTGAAGCAATTGCTGCGGAAGTAGCAGAAGTTATAAAAAAAAACGGACTTCCGGTAATTCTGGGGGGTGAACACACAGTAACCTTGGGGGCATTGAAGGCCTTTACCGGCAGCGGTAAAAAAATTGGCGTTGTTCAATTTGATGCCCATGCCGACCTGCGGGACTCTTACGAGAATAATCCCTTAAGTCACGCCTGTGTCATGCGCCGGGTGCATGAGATGAATATACCTTTCGTGCAGATCGGTATTCGCAGCCTTTCGAAGTAAGAACACAGGTTTCGCAGGGCAAACAATATCGAAAGTCTGGATGCAGCAGATCTTTATGCCAAAGGAATTCCACCTGAAATTCTGCCCCATGATTTTCCGGAGCAGATTTATATTACCTTTGATGTGGACTGTTTTGATGCCTGCATCATGCCGGCGACCGGCACCCCGGAGCCGGGTGGATTGACCTGGTACCAGGTAATGGAACTGCTGCATAAAGTTACAGCGGAAAGAAGAGTCTGTGGTTTTGATGTTGTGGAACTTGCACCTATTTCAGGAATGCAGGCACCAGACTTTACGGTGGCAAAACTTGTGTATACATTAATCGGCCTGGCCGTTATTTAGAAAATTCACTGGGAAAAAAATGACGCCGAAAAAAGAAAGAAAACCTATAGAAACTATAGAGAAAAGTCAGGAATGGTCAATTGAAGATGCCAGGGAACTCTACGGCATTGAGCGTTGGGGTTTGCGCTACTTTGATGTCAGTCCCAATGGCAATGTTATGGTTGCCCCCCTGAAAGAAAAAGGAGCCAGCATAAAAATCCTGGACGTGGTGGATGAGGCATTGGAGCAGGGGTTGCATTTCCC
>JAFDCT010000203.1 GCA_019312695.1 Deltaproteobacteria bacterium
CAACGTAACGATCGAAGGCACCCTGATCACACCGATCGCCATGGAGAAAGAGCTTCGTTTCGCAATCCGTGAAGGTGGGCGTACAGTTGGTGCAGGCGTTATTAGCGAAATTATCGAATAGGAATTATATGAACATGGTTACAACCGATAAAATCCGAATAAAACTGAAGGGATATGATCATAAGTTGCTGGATCAGTCCACAAGGGAAATTGTTGAAACGGCAAAACGGACCGGTGCTACGGTAGCAGGACCGATTCCCATGCCGACGACAATCAATAAGTTCTGTGTTCTGCGTTCACCGCATGTGGATAAAAAATCCAGGGAACAGTTTGAAATGCGGACGCACCGTCGGCTGCTTGATATTCTCGAGCCGACCCAGCAGACCATAGACTCCCTGATGAAGTTGGAACTGTCCGCTGGTGTTGATGTAGAGATCAAACTGCCATAGGCAAGAGATATGACTCCGGGGCATGAACTGATTGATATTCCCGGTTGCTAACCAGTTAAATTTTCAGAAGTGAGTGTACAGTACAATGCCGAATACAATGGGATTGCTTGGTAAGAAAATTGGAATGACCAGAGTCTACTCTGAACAGGGGCAGGCTATACCTGTAACAGTAATTGAGGCAGGTCCATGCGTGGTTCTTCAGAAAAAGACTGAGACCAAAGATGGCTATAATGCCATTCAGGTCGGTTTCGGCTCCAAGAAGGAAGCACGGCTGAATAAACCAGAGGCCGGTCATTGCAAGGCAGCCTCCAAAGGCGGATTTTATCACATGAAGGAATTCAGGGTTGCTGATCCTGAAACCTATGAGCTTGGTCAGGAAATACAGCTTGCTGAGCTTGTGAAGATCGGGGATGAGGTTCAAATCAGCGGCACGAGCAAGGGACGTGGATTCCAGGGTGTTATAAAAAGGCACGGTTTTAAAGGTGGCAGGAAAACCCATGGTTCGATGTTTCACAGGCGTCCGGGGTCCATCGGCTGTTCCGCCTGGCCCAGCAGGGTTATTAAAGGAAAAAAGATGCCCGGCCGTATGGGAAATGAAAAAATAACCAAAAAGAATCTGACCGTCATAGATGTGCGTGATGATGAACATATTTTGCTGGTCAAAGGATCTGTACCGGGTGCCAAAGAGGGCCTTCTGCAGATCTATACAAAATAAAGGGTCAGCCATTAAGCGGCTGTTTGAGGAGAACTCAAAATGGCAGTAACTGAGGTATATAATACCGACAACAAAAAAGTTGGAGAGGTCGAGTTGAATGACGCCCTCTTCGGTCTTGAGGTCAAGAAACATATCCTGCATGATGTTGTCAAGATGCAGTTGGCAAATCGGCGGGCTGGTACAGCATGCACCAAGACCAGAACTGAAGTGCGTGGTGGCGGCAAAAAGCCCTTTCGTCAGAAGGGAACCGGCCGGGCCCGTCAAGGCACGAACCGTTCTCCACTCAATCGTGGCGGCGGTGTTGTTTTTGGCCCCAAACCAAGGGATTACAGCTACAAGCTTCCCAAGAAGGTTCGCAAGCTTGGGGTACGTATGGCACTCAGCGCCAGATTTTCAGAGAAAAACATGCTCGTGCTCGAAGGTTTCGACCTTGCTGATATTAAAACAAAGCAGTTTGTCGGAGTCATGAAAAAATTGAATATCGACAACGGGCTCATAGTAATACCAGAAAAAAATGATAACCTGGAAAAGTCTTCCCGTAATGTTCAGGGTTATAAAGTGATTCAGGCCGACGGTCTTAATGTCTATGACATACTGTTGCACAGGAACCTTGTTATGCTTCAGCCATGCCTGGATCAATTGGAGAAGAGGTTGTTAGCATGAATAAATACAGTGTAATTAAGGGACCCTGCCTTACTGAAAAGGGAGATCAGCTGCAGGAGAGTTTCGGCAAAGCAGTGGTCAAAGTGGACAGGAAGGCGAACAAGGTTGAGATCAAGGAAGCAGTCGAGCAGATCTTTAATGTTAAGGTGGCAACGGTCAGGACTTCAAAAGTCAGGGGCAAACTGAAAAGAGTCGGCAGGCATATGGGACGAACTCCGGATTGGAAAAAGGCCTATATCACTCTTAAGGAAGGCAAAATTAATTTTCTGGAAGAGTTATAGGGAATTCGGGGAAATGACGTTCATCCGGGTTGACAGAGGCTAGATTAAATCGGGCTGGACCCGGCAAACAACCCCAGCCTTGGGGTGAGAATTACTGAAGTTGAAAATTATCGGGGTTACAAATGGCTATTAAAACATATAAACCAACAACACCAGGGAAACGGAACCATGTTTCGATTATAAATCCTGAGCTTTCAAAAGAATCACCTGAAAAAAGCCTGGTCAGGAAACTAACTCGTTCCGGCGGCAGAAACAACAATGGCAGGGTGACTTCCCGCCATATCGGTGGAGGCCATAAAAGAAAATACCGGGTGATTGACTTTAAGCGCAACAAGGTTGATATCCCGGCCAAGGTAGCATCAATTGAATATGATCCGAACCGTTCCGCCAATATTGCCCTGCTTTTTTATTCCGACGGTGAAAAAAGATACATACTCTCTCCGGCCGGTATAAAAGTAGGTGACATTGTTGAGGCCGGTGACAATGTGGATATCAAGATTGGAAACTGTCTGGCCATGGGCAATATCCCCTTGGGAACCATCATACATAATGTTGAGATGAAAATAGGCAAGGGAGCGCAACTCGTCAGAAGTGCCGGTACCGCTGCACAGTTGATGGCAAAGGAAGGCGATTATGTTCTGGTCAAGCTGCCCTCCGGCGAAGTACGCCGTTTTCATAGGAAATGCAGGGCCTGCATTGGACAGATCGGGAATGCCGAGCATGAAAGCCAGAAGCTTGGTAAGGCGGGGCGTACCAGGTGGCAGGGCAAACGTCCCAGCGTGCGTGGTGTGGCGATGAACCCGGTGGATCATCCCATGGGTGGTGGTGAAGGCAAGAGTTCCGGCGGCCGGCACCCCTGTACACCTTGGGGTTTCCCGACCAAGGGTTATAAGACGAGAGGGAGGAAGCCCTCTGATAAGGATATTGTTAAAAAGAGGTCATAAGACTGTTTTAGGGGGTAGCAAAAGTGGCTCGATCAGTTAAAAAAGGTCCGTTTGTTGACGACCATCTCATGGAAAAAGTACAGCAGGCCCGGGAAAGCAAATCAAGAAAGGTAATCAAGACCTGGTCTAGAAGGTCTGATATTACACCTGACATGGTGGGCTTGACCTTCGCGGTACATAACGGCAAAAAGTTTATTCCGGTTTTTGTCACCGAAAATATGGTAGGCCATAAGCTGGGTGAGTTTTCACCGACCAGGACTTTTTACAGTCATGCCGGTGACAGGAAAATAAAGAAATAAGAAAGCTGCCCAGTGGCAAAGATATTTGTCACTGGGAGTTTACGAGATTAAACAGGACTGTAAGAAATAAAAGGAGTTCACGCCATGGAAGCAAAGGCGGTTGCTCGATTTATCCGGATATCACCACAAAAGGCTCGTTTGGTGGCGGACGTTGTCAGGGGACTTGAAGTTGACAAGGCCATTACAACCCTGCGTTTTATGCCCAAAAAAGGAGCACAACTCATCCGGAAAGTTATTGAGTCGGCAGTGGCAAATGCCAGCCAGAGTCAGGAAATTGATGTAGATACCCTGTACATCAAAAAGATTTATATTGATGGCGGCCCGATGCTTAAGAGAATACGGCCGAGAGCCATGGGACGTGCAAACAGGATATTAAAAAGAACGAGCCATATTACGGTTGTTCTCGATGAGCAATAATTACTACACAGTGTTTATCAGACAAGGTCAAAATAACTTAGCGTAAATGGAGGAAGATTTTGGGTCAGAAAGTTAATCCTATTGGTTTGCGGCTCAACATTACACGGGGCTGGGAATCTACCTGGTATGCAGATAAAGGTTATTCCAAATATCTGCTGGAAGACCAGGAGATCAAGAAATATTTGAAAAGCAGACTCTTTCATGCCGGTATTGCAAGAATAAATGTGGAAAGGACCGGTGAAAAAGTAAGAGTAAAGCTCCATACCGCAAGACCCGGAATCATTATCGGTAAAAAGGGTGTTGAGATAGAGGCCTTGAAGCAGGATCTCGACAAGCTGACCAAGAGGGAATCCGTGATCGACATTCAGGAAGTCCGGCGTCCTGAAGCAGATGCGCAGCTGGTCGCAGAAAATGTTGCCATGCAGTTGGAAAGGCGTGTCGCCTTCAGGCGAGCCATGAAAAAGGCAGTTAACACTGCTTTGCGCTTTGGCGTTAAGGGCATCAAAATTTCCTGTGCCGGACGCCTGGGTGGTGCTGAAATGGCCCGGCGGGAATGGTACCGCGAAGGCAGGGTCCCCCTCCATACTCTGCGGGCTGATATTGATTACGGATTGGCAGAGGCAAAAACAACCTATGGCATTATCGGAGTCAAGGTCTGGATATTCAAGGGCGAAGTTCTTGAAGGTATGGAAGAGGAATAATTGAGAGAAGCAATTGTTAAGCGGTGGTGAATTCAAGCCGCTGAATATTGTCGGTATCATAAAAACACCCTTTCAGGGCATAAAAAAAAGATGCGGACAGGTATTTCGCCTAGATAATGTTGATTTTATTAGGCCCAGTTGTTGACTGCGAAACTGTTTATAATTGTAAAAAAATTGAGGAATATCCATGTTAAGTCCGAAAAAAGTCAAATATAGAAAACAAATGAAAGGCCGCATGCGGGGTACAGCCCAGCGTGGATCTACCATCAGCTTCGGCGATTATGGTTTGAAAGCGGTACAGTGCTGATACATGACAGCCCAGCAGATAGAAGCTGCCCGTATCGCCATTAACAGGACGGTTAAACGTGGCGGCAAGATGTGGATCAGGATTTTTCCGGATAAACCTTTGACCAAAAAACCTGCAGAAACCAGGATGGGTAAAGGTAAGGGTAGTCCGGAGCAGTGGGTGGCTGTTATCAGGCCCGGGCGCATCCTTTATGAACTGACAGGGGTTGACGAAGCTTTGGCGGTGAAGGCTCTGAGGTTGGCCGGCAACAAACTGCCTTTTGCCACCAAGGTGATCGCAAGGAGTACAACGTTATGAAAGCTAAGGATTTTCGTAATAAATTACGCGAAATGAGTGAAGAGGAACTGGCGGCCAAAGAACGCGACCTGCGGGAAGACTACTTCAAGCTAAAATTTCAGCATGGTGTCGGTCAGTTGGAAAATACCGGCAGGCTCAGCCAAATAAGGAAGGATATTGCCCGCGTCCTGACTGCCCAAAATGCCAAAAAAACTGCCTAGCAGAGGCAGGTAAGCCCTCTTTAGAATACTTTAGGAATATGACAGATGAGTGAGACAAAAATTGCACGGAAAACAAAAATCGGTTCTGTGATCAGCAATAAAATGGACAAAAGTGTTGTAGTTCAGGTTGATCGCCGCATCCGTCATAAATTGTACGGCAAATTTATGCGCAAGCGTGTCAAGTATATGGTGGATGATCCCAACAATATATGTAATGTTGGCGATCTCGTCCTGATTGAAGAGTGCAGACCGCTGAGCAAAAACAAAAGGTGGCGTGTGCGTTCTGTGGTGGAACAGGCTGTTTGATCCAGAGGCAGGCGGCAAGAAGTAACAGGCAGAAACGGGAGGCGGCAATAAAGCGGCCTCATACTAAAAAGGTACACAACCTGCTGGTTGTTTGGTGATGCTATGATACAGACAGAAACATTACTTAATGTGGCTGATAACTCCGGGGCAAAGAAGGTCCTTTGTATTAGGGTTCTTGGTGGTACACGCCGCCGCTATGCAAAAATAGGTGATATCATTGTAGTGAGCGTTAAGGAAGCCATTCCGCATTCTAAAGTAAAAAAAGGTGATGTCATGCGGGCAGTAGTGGTCAGGACTGCCAAAGAACTGAAACGTTGGGATGACACTTCGGTAAAGTTTGATGAGAACGGCGCGGTGCTGCTAACGGGAAGCGGTGATCCCATAGGTACCCGCATATTCGGACCAGTGGCAAGGGAACTACGTGCTCTGGGGTTTATGAAGATTATCTCTCTGGCTCCTGAAGTTTTATAATTGATTGAATAGTAAGCCGGCCGGAATAAAGGCAGGAGGCGGATATTATGCAGCAAGGAAAGAATTTTTTGAAGGTGAATGATCAGGTAGAGGTCATTACAGGCAAGGACAAAGGTCGTGTTGGCAAGATCATCAAGGTCTACAAGAAAAGTGATAAAGCGCTGGTGGAAAGGATCAATATGATCAAGCGTCACACGAAGGCAAGAGCGGCCGGCCAGGAAGGTCAGATTGTTGATAAGGAGGCGCCGATACATGTATCCAACCTGATGCTTGTTTGCCCCAAATGTACTAGTACAGTGCGCGTGACCAGAAAGACTCTTGATGACGGCACAAAAGTGCGGGTCTGCAAGAAATGTTCTGAGAGTGTTGAGCCAAGCAAGAAGAAGTAAGAACGAGAGCGCAGCGAGCGGAGGCGATTTAAATGTCTACTATACAAGAATATTATCAGAAAGAATGTGTTCCCCAACTTATGGAGCAATTCAATTACAAGAACATCATGGAAGTGCCTAAACTGGACAAGATTGTACTGAATATGGGGCTGGGAGAGGGTGTTCAGAATCCAAAATCCGTGGACCTGGCAGCACAGGAACTAACCATGATTGCCGGCCAGAAGGCTGTTGTCACCAAGGCAAAAAAATCCATTGCGACCTTTAAGCTCCGTCAGGGAATGCCCATCGGCTGCCGCGTGACACTGCGTAAGGAACGCATGTGGGATTTTTTTACCAAGCTGGTACAGATCGCACTGCCCAGGGTCAGGGACTTTCGCGGTCTGTCGGCCAAGATGTTTGATGGCCGGGGCAACTTTGCCATGGGCATCAAAGAGCAGATCATTTTTCCTGAAATTGACTACGATAAAATTGAAAAGATCAGGGGCTTGAACGTGGTTATCACGACCACTGCCAAGACAGATGAGGAAGGCAGACAGTTGTTGCGGCTTCTTGGTATGCCGTTTCGGAAATAAATTTTACCAAAGGGTTTTAGGAAAGAATTTGCCCGAGGTTTTTATTAACAAAAGCAGCCAAAGGAGGACGATTTGGCTAAGAAATCATTGATAGCAAAGAGTAAGCGGCAACCAAAGTTTCAAGTTCGCGCCTACAATCGCTGTCCGCTGTGCGGCAGACCGCGCGCTTTCATTCGGAAATTTGGCATCTGTCGTCTGTGTTTCAGGAGTCTTGCTTCCCGCGGTGAGATCACTGGAGTAATAAAGTCAAGCTGGTAAGGCGGAGTGGGGCCCTGTGGGATCATCTTTATGGTGCTGCATATCAGGGGGCTTCAGAAACTGCTGCTAAAGAAACTGGAAAATTATTGGCAAGGAGAGCAGGCTAAATGTCTATGAGCGATCCCCTGGCAGATATGCTGACCAGGATAAGAAATGCTGGAATGGTTCGATATGAAACAGTTGATGTTCCCATGTCAAACCTGAAAATTGGTGTAGCCAAGGTTCTGCGTGAGGAAGGCTATATAAATGATTATCAAATCATCGAGGATAACAAGCAGGGCACCCTGAGAATTGAGCTGAAATACGGTCCGCATAATGAAGCGGTTATCAGCGGAATACGAAGGGTGAGCAAGCCCGGTTTGCGGCAATATGTGAAGGCTGATGATATCCCCAAGGTCATGAGCGGCCTTGGGATATCCATACTTTCGACCTCCAAGGGTATAATAACCGACCGCGAGGCTCGTCGGTTGCGTATCGGGGGCGAGATTCTTTGTGAAGCCTGGTAAAGAAAGGCAATCATAGGTGGTAAGAGGAGGATTGCATGTCCAGAATAGGGAATAAACCGATTCCGATACCAAGCGGGGTCAAGGTTGATATACAGAAATCAAAGATCGTTGTTACCGGACCCAAGGGAAAACTCGAGCGGGAAATCCGGCCTGAAGTTTCCGTTACAGAGGAGGATGGAAACCTTGTGCTCGGCACCCTGGACGAGAGCAAGAAAAATATGGCTATGAAAGGCCTGACGCGTTCGCTGGTAAATAACATGGTCGTTGGCGTGGGTACTGGTTTTCAGAAAAAGTTGATCGTTGAAGGCGTTGGCTACCGGGTGGCTGTTGAAGGCTCCTCATTGGTCTTAAGCGTTGGCTATTCAAATCCGGTCAATTTTTCTCTGCCTGCCGGAGTTTCTGCAACCATGGTGGATAAGACCAGCACCGTAATGCTCGAGTCAAATGATAAAGAGCTTTTAGGCCTGACAGCAGCAAAGGTTCGTGAAATCCGCAAGCCCGAACCTTACAAGGGCAAGGGCATCCGGTATGAAGATGAACATATCGTTCGTAAGGTCGGTAAATCGGCAGCTAAGGGATAAGATTTATTTTAAAGTAAAGTTACGTTGCTGACAGTGATTGTTAAAAATCGCAACTAAGATATCAGGTACAGAAAAATGGCAAAAACAGATCCTAAAGTCGAGGCGCGGCAGAAACGAATTAAGCGCATCAGGAAGAAGATAACAGGTACACCTGAAAGGCCGCGTATGCGTGTGTATAAGAGTGCCAAGCATTTTTATGCCCAGGTGATTGATGATACCAAGGGCCATACATTGATTTCCATGTCTTCTCTGGATAAGTCCCTCACAGATGAGGATATCAAGGGAAAATGTGCCCAGGCCAACAAGGTTGGTAAACTTCTGGCCGAAAAGGCAAAATCTGCCGGTATTGAAAGTGTGGTCCTTGACCGTGGCGGCTATATCTATCACGGCCGGGTTAAAGCATTTTCAGAGGGTGCCAGGGAAGGTGGTTTGATTTTTTAAGGAATACTGACTGCATATGCGGATGCGACGGGCAGTCAAGTGCCATAAAATAATTTGAATTGGGAGAATAGTTTTGGCGGAATATACAAAGTCAAAAGGCGATAGTGCTACGGAGTTAATTGAAAAGATCGTCTATATCAACAGAGTGGCAAAAGTTGTAAAGGGTGGTCGGCGTTTCAGCTTCAGCGCCATCGTGGTCATTGGCGACGGGAATGGCAAGGTAGGTTATGGTCTCGGTAAGGCCAACCAGGTGCCCGAAGCAATTCGGAAAGGTGTTGAAAGGGCCCGCAAGGATATGCAGCAGGTTGCCCTGACCTCAACAACCATTCCCCATGAGATTGTCGGTAAATACGGTGCAGGTTCCGTAATGCTGAAACCGGCATCTGAAGGTACCGGTGTAATTGCCGGTGGCGGAGTCAGGGCGGTTCTTGAAGCGGCCGGGGTGCAGAATGTCCTCACCAAGTGCCTGGGCTCCCATAATCCTCATAACCTGGTAAAGGCAACCCTGGACGGCCTGCGCAGGCTGAGAAGTGCGGAACGTATTGCAGCACTCAGGGGTATAAAAACAGAGGAACTCAGCGTCTGATAGCAAGGTTGCATAAATGCACTGAGTTTCCGGGCTCTTCAGAAAAGCGCTTAAAATCCTGGAAGCTCAATAAATAAATTATCTTGTTGACCGGATCAGAGAATGACCCGGCACCGTGGATTAAAAAAAATATATCGGATGGATAGTGAAATGGCTGGTACATTGAAGGTTACCTTAACCAAAAGCGAAATCGGCAGCACCAGAAAGATTCGGGCCACACTTGTCGGTTTGGGGCTTACAAAAAGAGAAAAGACCATAGTCCGCAAGGATACACCTGAGATCAGGGGAATGCTGCGTAAAGTGGAGCACCTGGTCAAGATCGAGGAGGTATGATCATATGTTGACCCTTAGTAATTTATCTCCCCAAAAGGGAGCGAAACGGGATAAAAAGAGAGTTGGCCGCGGCCAGGGTTCCGGGCGTGGCAGAACGGCGACCAGGGGCCACAAGGGTTCAAAGTCCAGATCAGGTTATGGCATCCGTCCCGGATTTGAGGGTGGCCAGATGCCTCTGCAGAGAAGGCTTCCCAAGAGAGGCTTTAACAATATCTTCCGCAAAGAATATACTATCGTCCATGTAAAAGATCTGGAAATTTTTGATGCCGGCAGCCGCATTGACCGTGAAGCCCTGATAAAGGCCTGTTTGATTGACAAGAAAACCAACCTGGTAAAAGTGCTGGCCAATGGTGAATTAAGCAAGTCATTGACCGTTGCTGTCGATAAGGTCAGTGAGGGTGCCAAAAAGAAGATAGAGGAAGCCGGCGGTACAGTAGAGGTTTCAGCCTAATGTTAGGAGGGATTAGAAATACTGCGGCATTGCCCGAACTGCGGCGCAGGTTGATTTTTACCTTCCTGATGCTGGCCGTATATCGCATAGGTGTCCAGATACCCACACCAGGTATTAACGGTGAGGCTCTGGCCGCCTTTTTTGCAAAGAATGCCGGGACACTCTTTGGCATGTTCAACATGTTTTCCGGAGGCGCACTTGAGAATTTCTCAATATTTGCCCTGGGGATCATGCCATATATCAGTGCCTCAATTATAATCCAGCTCCTGACTGTGGTTATTCCGCAACTGGAAGCCCTGTCAAAGGAAGGTGAATCCGGCCGCCGTAAAATTACACAGTATACCCGTTACGGTACTGTGGCCTTGAGCTTGATCCAGAGCCTCTTTATCTCTGTCGGTCTTGAAGGTATGAGCGGTCCCGGCGGTGAAGCCATAGTTATAGTGCCAGGCTGGCAGTTCAAAATCATGACCATAATCACCCTGACATCCGGAACAGCTTTTATCATGTGGCTCGGTGAACAGATGACAGAGCGTGGCATCGGTAATGGTATATCGCTTATCATATTTGCCGGCATAGTGGCCCGTATGCCGGCAGCTATCGGCAACACAATCCAGATGGTTTCAGCAGGTGAGATGAATGTACTGTTTCTTGTTTTCCTGCTGCTGATGATGGTGTTGGTGGTCGGAGTTATAATTTTTTTCGAAACCGCCCAGAGACGGATTCCGATCCAGTATGCCAAGAGAGTTGTTGGGCGCAGGGTCTATGGCGGGCAGAGTTCGCACCTGCCCTTAAAAATAAATGTTGCCGGTGTTATACCGCCGATCTTTGCTTCATCGATCATGATGTTCCCGGCCACCATAGGAGGCCTTATCCAGATTGACTGGATACAGCGTGTTTCCGCTTCGCTCAATCCAGGTACCATTTACTATTACATATTATTTACAGGTTTTATCATCTTTTTCTGCTTCTTTTACACGGCCGTAACTTTTAATCCGGTGGACGTTGCCGAGAACCTGAAGAAGCATGGCGGATTCATCCCCGGCATCAGGCCCGGTAAAAAGACCGCTGATTTTATTGACAAAGCTTTGACCCGCTTGACCGTTATCGGAGCCATTTATGTCAGTGTGATCTGTGTCATGCCGACGGTGTTGATCAGTAAATTCAACGTGCCTTTTTATTTTGGCGGCACTGCGTTACTGATTGTGGTGGGTGTTGCAATTGATACTATCTCGCAGATCGAGTCGCACATGGTGATGCGGAACTATGAAGGCTTCATGAAAAAGGGCCGGATAAAGGGGCGCCGCTAGGCCCAATTAGTAACTGCCGAGACATGTTACCGGGAATAGATTGCAGGAGGATAATTCTTTCATACTGCCAGGTCAGGATAAAGGCTTGGTGAGCTTTTGGGTACTCGGATGAGCAACGCTCCAGCAACGGCAAAACAGATCACCCTGAAAACGGTATCCGAGATCGAGATCATGCGCAAGGCCAACCAGATTGTTGGCGGCGCTCTCAATATGCTCCGTGAAAAGGCCGCGGTGGGAGTGTCAACCTGGGATTTGGATTTATGGGCTGAAGAGTTTGCCAGGCAGCATGGTGCAGCCCCAGCCTTCAAGGGCTACCATGGTTTTCCGGGCAGTCTTTGTATTTCGCTGAATGAGCAAGTAGTACACGGCATACCGTCCAGGAAAGTTATACTGAGTGAGGGAGATATAGTCAGTATTGATTTTGGCGTACGGTATAAGGGGTTTTTCGGTGACGCCGCCATTACCCTTGCCATAGGGGAAATTGATGCAGCCAAAGCCAACCTGATCAAAGTGACGCATGAGTCACTCTACAGGGGAATAGAACAGGCAAGGGTTGGCAACAGAATAAATGATATATCGGCTGCTATAGAGAAACATGTGGAAAAACACGGCTATTCGTTGGTGAAGCAGTTTGTCGGGCATGGCATAGGTTCTTCGCTGCATGAGGGGCCGGAAGTACCCAACTATAGTGTTGATAACAAAAGAACACCGAGGATCATGGCCGGTATGGTCCTGGCCATTGAACCGATGGTTAACCTCGGCACATTTGAAGTTAAGGTATTAAAAGATGGATGGACGGTTGTAACCAAAGATAAGTCACCATCAGCTCATTTTGAACATTCGGTTGCCGTTACCGAGAATGGGCCGTTGATTTTAAGTGACAATATTCTATACGAGTAAATAAAAAAAATAATTGAAAAAAATACTGAAGTTGTAGTATATTAACCCGCTTTATCGGAAGGCAAGACAATACTGTTAACCATGGTCAAAGCTGAGAAAGGCCAAATAATATAATAAATATACGAGGATTACTGCCTATGCCTAAGGAAGAGGCCATTCAAGTTGAAGGAACGATTGTCGAACCATTACCAAACGCAATGTTTCGGGTTGAACTTGATAACGGCCATAAGGTTCTTGCTCACATTTCGGGGAAAATGCGCATGCACTTTATTAAAATTCTTCCTGGAGACAGGGTAACGGTTGAACTTTCACCATATGACCTGACCCGTGGCAGGATAACCTTCCGGGCCAAAAGTAAGTAAAAGATCATAGGTGCTAAGATTTATAATACAGGTGATGTAATGAAAGTTAGAGCTTCGGTAAAAAAAATATGCAGTGACTGTAAAGTCTATAAGAGAAAAGGTGTTGTCCGGGTCTCTTGCAAAATCAAAAAGCACAAACAGCGCCAGGGATAACTTACCCCTGAGAACTGATAAATTGTAAGTGGAGGAATAAAGTCTTGGCTAGAATAGCAGGTGTTGATTTACCGAAGAAAAAACACATGGAGAGAGCACTGACCTATATTCACGGCATCGGGCTAACTTCGGCCCGCAAGATCCTTGATGAAGCAGGACTGTCTTATGACACGAACAGCGATGATCTTACTGACGGTGATATCGCCAAAATCAGGAAAATCCTTGAAGAAAGGTACCATGTGGAAGGCGACAGGCGCCGTGAAGTGTCCATGGATATCAAGCGCTTGATGGATTCAGGGTGTTACCGTGGCCTGCGTCACCGTAAGGGATTGCCTGTCAGGGGTCAGCGCACAAGCACCAATGCCAGGACCAGGAAGGGTCCCCGCCGCGGCGCAGGGATCAAGAGAAAATAACCAGCGGCAGCAGGAGCCTGCCGATCATTTTTTATTAATTGAATAAATATAACATATACCCTTTGGGTATAGCAGTTGGGGAGAGAATGATTTATGGCTGATCCGAAGAAAAACACCGGGAGAACGAAAAAGAGAGAGAAGAAGAATATCCCGGAAGGAATCGTCTATATTCAGTCCACTTTCAACAATACCATCGTGACCATAGCCGATAAGCAGGGTGATGTGATCTCATGGTCAAGTTCCGGTTGTCTCGGCTTTAAAGGCTCACGTAAAAGTACACCGTTTGCTGCCCAGAAGGCTGTTGCCGAAGCAGCAAAAAAAGCCATGGATCAGGGTATGCGCAGAGTTGAAGTAAGGGTGAAGGGCCCGGGGCCCGGTCGCGAGGCGGCCCTGAGAGCGCTTCAGGTTGAGGGCTTTGATGTAAGCAAGATCTCTGATGTGACGCCTTTGCCCCATAACGGCTGCAAGCCACCCAAGCGTAGAAGAGTATAAATAGAAACGATTTATCCACTGTGTTTGGATTAATCTGATTTTGAATGGAGGTATAAATTGGCCAGGTATACAGGTGCTTCCTGCAGGCAATGCAGACGCGAAAATCTGAAACTATTTCTTAAGGGTGACAGGTGTTACTCGGACAGGTGTTCGTTCGAAAGACGCGCCTATGCTCCGGGCCAACACGGTCAGATGCGTTTCCGCAAGGTTTCTGACTATGCGGTGCAGCTGCGTGAAAAGCAGAAGGTAAAACGCATCTATGGCATGCTTGAAGGACAGTTTAGACGATATTTTGAAATGGCGGAATCTTCAAAGGGTGTTACAGGAGAAAACCTTTTAATGTTTCTGGAAAGGCGGCTTGACAATACCTTGTTCCGTCTCGGTTTTGCCAATTCAAGGACCCAGGCCCGACAGATTGTCAGGCATAGTCATGTTCTGGTTAATGGCAAAAAAGTCAATATCCCTTCCTTTCTGGTTTCCGTCGGCGACGTGATTACCCTC
>JAFDCT010000204.1 GCA_019312695.1 Deltaproteobacteria bacterium
ATTTAGTTCTCCCGGCGTCTCAACTCAAAAAACACCATGAGTAGAAAAATCAAAAAAATAAAACTGCCACCGCCAATTATCAGAAACCTCCCGGATTCCTTGTCCACCGGTTTCTTCACCTTGATCATTCCAGAGGCCAGCACACAATAATGACTGCCGGACGCATCAAATTCCATTATTGTAAATATTTTATAGCTACTGCCGACAAGGGCTCCCATATTCGTTATTGGGAACCTGAGTTGACTGGTCTGGTTTGCCTGCAATTCAAAATTTCCGCTTTTATTCGCAGTGGTCAGTTCTTTGGGCAACAACATCCTGAACTGGCCCGCCACTGCTTGATCCGTGCTATTGTCAAGAGTAAGGTTGACCTGGCCTGTATCCCGGACATCGGTTGTCTCAATCCTGCCTGTAAATGACAACTCTTTGCCACCCTTCACAAGTTCAAAAAGGACAACTTCGGGTGTCGACATGGCATACATATTTAAGTCATGATAAATCAGGGTGATCAACAGGGGATAGGTGCCATTTAGTTTGAGACCCGCTTCCCCTGGTAAAAAGGTATGGGTCCACTGGTTGGAATCATTCACAGCCATTGTATTGAGAGGGGCCAGCGTAACTTCAGCCGAACCAAGCTGCAGTTCAGGATATACTTTAACAGCCGGCTCATCACCATTATTTTGAACCTCTATCGTCACCTCAACCTTTTCCGGGCTGGCGGTTACGGTTGTCTGCATGACCATGGAGATGTAGCTGCCGTATCCGGAAACCGGCAATAAGCCGAAAATGACCACCAGGCCAAAAACAAAAATCACCTTTTTATTCATAAGCCGTACCCCTTGTCAAACAGCTCTTTTCACCGCCACATATATGTTATTCAGCTTCCACATGAACCTGATCCTTTTTTCAAATTCAAATGGCGGGGTATTCAGGTAGGCCATGATTTCTGAAAAAGGCATACAGTACTCTTCCTCTTCGTCCATGCCGCGCTCACTGTCCATGCTTTGCCTGCCAACAAGTTTCATGGAATAGTGGCGCCAGATATGGTTGAGTGTCTGGGTCACCGGTTCGCCCTCGGTCATGATCAGTCTGCCGCCAGGCTTAAGAACCCTGGCAAACTCTTTAAATTCATCAACACGCTTGCTCTTCGGGATATGGCCGCCTATGGCGATCAGGCAAACCGTATCAAATTCTTCGTCTGTAAATGGCAGGTTGCACATATCCTCAACCAGCAGATCAATACCTTCATATGGAAAAACATCAATGCCAACCCCGTTTTCCATGCCTATATAATTTTTGACAAACAGGTTGTTCTTTCCGCAACCCACATCCAGAACCCGGCCACGACAATGGACGGCTACCTGCCTGAACCGTTCCTCCCTCAGGGAAGTCAGACCAAACCTGTTATCTTCCGGTATAAAAAGGGCCCGGATCGGGAAAAAAAGCGTGTCAAAAAATTTCCTGCCGGGGCCATACCTGCGCAGTTCTTTCATTCACTTGACTCAGCAAAGGTTGTTTCGGCAAGACTGTAAGGCTGCCGCTTATCTTTTTTATAGTAAATCCTGATCAGATATTCGCAGACAATTCCGGTTGTGAATAACTGTACGGCCACAAGGACCAGTATGACACCCAGAAAAAAAAGGGGCCCGAAATCCATGATTGGTATCTGCCGAAAAATCTTGTTTACACTTAACCAGCTCAAGATCGCAAACCCCGGCAAGCCCAAGATGATGGAAATGTAACCGAAAATATGGATCGGCCGGTTAAAAAAACCGGCAAAGAATAAAAGCAGAAGCAGGTCGGAAAACACCCTGAAAGTGCGACTGAGCCCATAGCTGGATTCGCCATACTGGCGGGGTTTCAGGGTTATGGGGATTTCGGTTATCCGGTCGGTCAACATCCCTGCAAATATAGGAATAAAACGGTGCATTTCACCATATATTGGCATCTCCTTGGCAACACTGGTCTTATATGCCCGGTAGGTTGAACCAAAATCCTTCAATTCCAGGCCTGAAAATTTCCTGGCCAGATAATTTGCCACCCTGGAAGGAAACCGCCTTAAAAAAGCATCATTTCTTTTGTGCCTGTAACTGCATACTACGTCATAACCGCTTTTAAGCTTTGCAATAAATTCCGGGATCTGCTGTGGGTCATGTTGGAGATCGCCATCCAGAGTGATAGAGATTTCGCCACGTGCATGCTCAATACCGGCCAGAATTGCAGCTGTCTGCCCATGGTTCCTCCGAAAGCGTATACCATTGATCCGGCTGTCCTTAGCTGCCTGCTCTTTTATAACCCCGAAAGTTCCATCACTGCTGCCATCATCAACAACGATAATCTCGAAGGCGAGATTGTCCGCTTCCATGACTTCCTGTATACCTTTCAACAAGACCGGAACATTCTTCTCTTCGTTAAACAGTGGTACAATGATTGAGACGAGATTTTTCATAATTCGCTGTATGAAATGAGTTGCTGTCGATGTTCTTGTAATAACCCTCTTATTTCCGGAGACTGGAGAATGTTTCTCTCCTGATCACGCGCGTCTTTCAGAAAAAACCTGCCGAACTCCCTGGTAAAATCCGGTTCGTCATCTGCAAAAGGATAACCCGGATGAAACATCCATTCAACCGTGCCGTTTTCTGGCAGAAGCAATAGAACTTCCAGCAGCCGCTTTGTCTCTGCTTTACTTACTCTGCCGCTTAACAGCACACCAAAGGTATAATCCGGTCCCTGGCAACTTTTTGAAACAGTGCTTAATCGTTTTGTCCTGGACTCCAAAAAAATCAGTTTCAATTTCTGCGTTACACTTCCCTTCAGGTATATCCCCTTTTTTTTCATTTTATTAATCAAGACTGTTTCATTAATAAGCCGCAACTTATTAATCCCTGATTCTGCCATCAGCCTGCCCGTGGCCCAAGCGGTCTGGGGCAGGAATAAGTGGCTGTGCTTTTCACCGTCAAAATGGCTGGGTGTTACTCCCTGTTCAGACAAGCAGGCCAGCTGCCGTTTATATTCAATCAACACCTCTTCAGCAGATATCCGGCCCCGCATCCCCCTTATGAGAAGCTTGAAAGCTGAATTCAGAAACAGGCCATTCTCATCAACCAGGGTGGGTATATCAGCCGGGTCAGACAGTGGTCGGCCTCGTAAAATGTTCAGATGCAGACCTAAACCAAACCCTCTATTCTGTTTTGACCAGTCCAACGCTTCAGCAGCAGCACGACCGTTTACCATTATACTGGCACTGGTCAGCACCCCGGCCTCGGCGCCCTCAAATACAGCCTGGTTAACAGCAGAGTGCAGCCCCAGGTCGTCGGCATGGAGGATCAACCTGATCATTTATCCTGTTTCCGGTCCTGTCCATAAAACTTGATAGGACCCGTCCAGCGAGATTCATCGTTGTCTGTTTTCAGCCTTACCCTGTAATAATAGGGGCCCTTCTCCAGAAAAGCATTTTGAAAACGGGCATGTGCCGTTGGTACATCCTTGGTTTCAACCACATTGGCAAATTCCCGGTCAGTTGCAACCTGGAGCTGGAATTTCTGGTCATTCTTAGAAATGCCAACCACATAATTCCAGTAAAAATCAACGGTTGTTCCGGACACCGTCTGGCCCGGTCCGGGCAAAATTATGACAGGAACTTTAAAAACAGCCTCATTGATTATCTTATAGGTGAACAGCACCAGGAAAACCAGCCAGATCGCTGACGGGAAGTAGACCAGGTATTTTTCCCGAAACTTTCGCCAACCTGAAGGTGCCCTTTCCTCTAATTCAGTACTTTTAAACCGATACCGGCGCCAGATC
>JAFDCT010000205.1 GCA_019312695.1 Deltaproteobacteria bacterium
CGGGACGGTCTTGCCTGGTCAATATCAATAACCCAGGATACCGGCCGTCTGGTATTGAGTGCAGCCGGCGGCAACGAAGCCTTCGTTATATACGGCGCCTGCACACCAAGGTAGAATGAAAAAATAATTTTAAAGGGGCAATAATATGAATGGAATCAAATTTTTTACGTCTTCACTTTCCATCATTCTCCTGCTTGGTTTCATGGTAAACACATCGGCATGGGGAGCAGCAAGCGAGGAACAGCTTGCGCAACTAAAGGTTGATATCCGAAAAATGGCAAACGATACCTTAAAGCGTCTTTACCAAACTCAGCCGGGAGCCAAAAAAGCTGTTGAAAAAGCTGCAGGCTATGCTGTTTTCAGCAACTTCGGGATGAAGATCTTTTTTGCCGGCGGAGGCTCGGGCAAAGGTATCGCGGTGAACAATAAGACGAAGAAAGAAACTTTTATGAAAATGATTGAAATCCAGGCAGGACTGGGCATGGGAGTCAAGAAATTCAGGCTGATCTGGATCTTCGAAAATCAGAGCAATCTGGATACTTTCATTAACTCAGGGTGGGAACTCGGCGGCCAGGGAACTGCTGCGGCCCAGGTGAGCGGTCAGGGGGGGGCTTTTGCCGGAGCCATGTCTATTTCCCCCGGCGTCTGGCTTTATCAATTGACGGACGACGGCTTGGCTCTGGAACTTACCGGTAAAGGAACCAAATATTACAAGGATGCAAATTTAAATTGATCTTCTGGATTAACATTTCTGGTAGAAGACTCCCAGTGAATCCCCATCAGGTTTTCTGTATAAACCCTAGTAAGAGGAGGTATGTCTCATGAAAAGAAGATTTGCAATAATCAGCCTGGCATTGCTCATTTCCATCCCATTCCTTTCCAGTGGCTGTGCCGATATGACACCGGCTCAGGAGGGTGCCCTTATTGGGGCAGGTGTGGGAGGTGTTGCCGGGGGACTGATCGGCGGCAGCAGCAAAGCTACCCTGATCGGTGCGGGCGTGGGTGCTCTTGGCGGAGCCCTTCTCAATGATGAGTTAAAAAAGGATAAAAAATAGGGTTTTTCTAAAAATATTTGCAGCAAACTCTTCAGGGAGGTTTAGAATGAAATCTACGTCAAAGAAAAAAGGGTCGCTCCAAGAACGGCTGGAAAGAGTTGAGAAGCAAAACCAGCGCATGAAAACCTATATGATATTCCTCATTATTACTCTTTTTGGGCTCGCAGCCATTGGCGCCAAGGAGGCGCCGCAGGATGGAAATTTCAAGCAGATTACTGCGGAGAGGCTGACCATTGTTGATGAAGCAGGTCAACAGTTAATACTTATAGGGTTTGACAAAGAGGAGGGTACTGGAATTAGAATCCTTAACAGGGCGGGGAAGCAAGTAGTAGACATAGGAACTTCCGCTGATGAAGGTGGAAGCGGCATCATGGTTTCCGATAAAGAAGGAAGACCCCGTATCGGTCTGGGAATGGATGAGGGTGTGCCAAGCGTCGCCCTTGTAAATGACAAGGGAAAGAAGTTCCTGGCCATGGGCGGAGACGAAAAAGGATACGGTTTTGTCATCATGGATGAAAACGAAGTGGAACGGGCCGGTCTAGGCTATAATGCCGGGAATACAGGTATCATGATCTATGATGATAAAGGACAATACGTCCGCGGCATGATCCGGGAGGCTAATGGGACCCACTACTCTTCCTTTGTTGATGCGAATGGCAGAGAGACCATGATGCGCTGAAAGACTCCTTTTTAAAAACGTCAGCGATTCTTTGAAATCCTGTATCAACACAAAGAGAACTTTTTCATTGTTTCGGCGTGACGAGGATAGGTAAAATCAAAATTACCCAGATAACTTTTTCGATGGAGTTTAAATATTTTTCTTGGGGGACTGAGTATTAAAAAAAACAACATTACGATCCTATTGGCCGCTTTGTTTATGGTGCTGCTGCTTGTTGCCTGCGGAAATGATAAACCGGCATCAACAACAAGCACGGAATCGGGGAGTAAAACCAAGGCTGCCGCCCAGGAACTCACAGATTCCCAGATAGAAGACATTGTCCGCCGCTCCTACCAGTACGTGGCGATGTACAACGTGAACAACAAGTTCGCACTCAAACAGGGAGGATGGAATACCTGTGATGCTGATACAGAGCTCAAGGATCACACCATGCGGGAAATTGCCAGGCCCAACAACGACACGTTCTACATCGGCTGCATGCTGGACCTGCGCAAGGACCCGGTGATCATCGACATTCCGGCCTTCGATTCCAAGTATGTTTCGCTCATGGTGACCGGCTATGATCACTATGTCAATGTGCCTCTTTCTGTAACAAAGGGTGATTTCAAAAAACCGGAGAAAGTCCTGTTCTATACCGCTCGAACTGAAAATTATGATGGCAAACCGATTGAAGGCATTGACCGTTCTTTCGAAATGACGGGGGATTTTGTCTCCGCTGTATTCCGCGTTATGCCGCATGCGAAAGATAAGGAGAGATTTAAAAAAATTACCGGGCAGATGCAGTCTGTAAAACTCATGACCTTATCTGAATTCCAGGGCAAGCCTGCCATACCTATAAATGATGGGCAGTTTCCTGATGTCGGCAAAACCGACGTTGATGTGTATGAAAACAATTTTCTGGAGGTCATGCAATTCGTTGTCAACCACACGACTTTTGACCAACAGAATGAATTTGACCAGGCATTTCTTGCCTCTCTGAAACCGCTTGGGATAGAGCCCGGCAAAACCTTTGACAAAAACTCGGCAGTACAAATTGACGGGAAAAAATTCAAAAGCATTGTTGAACAAGTCCGGGAAAGCGAGTTTGCCCGAGCCATGGACCCTGCCGTGACAGCAAAGCATGGCACGAGCTTGTTTAAAACCAAGGGCCAGATGACACTCGACGTGCTGCTTATGCAATCAATCACTGGACCGATCGGTTTGCCAGCAACCGAGGCAATGTATCCGCCTGTGCTCACGGTTGACGGTCAACCCATGAACGCTCAGCACGACTACGTGATTCGTATAAC
>JAFDCT010000206.1 GCA_019312695.1 Deltaproteobacteria bacterium
GCTAATGGCATTCTGCAGAGAAATCTGTGCTTGCTGGATCTCTGTAAGATTAGTACTGGCTGTCTGCTGCTTTCCCAGACAGCAGCGTTTGAATTTTCTGCCGCTTCCGCAGGGGCATGGATCATTCCTGCCAACTTTAACCATTGTAATCTCCTTTAATAATATAAATACGAGTCTACAAACAAACAATACTATATCAAATAATTAAAGCCAATCCACTCTAAAATGAAACACATGACTGAACATACCGGTTAAAAAATGCAATGGCAATTTTTTGCGGCTGCATTTGCAAGCGGTCATTTTCTGAAAAAACGGTAAATCAGGGAAATTATGATGCTGATAATTATCATGCTCGTGATGGGGATGTATATCTTCAGATTCGGCCTTTCAATTACAATATCCCCCGGCAGCCGCCCTATGGGAATTTTGCCGAGCCATGGCCACAGAAGCCCGACAGCAAGAAATATTACTCCCAGTATGATCAGCGTTTTTTGCATGGCTAACCTCGTTCATTCAAGCTTGTATAAACAAAAAATAATTTTTTCAAGGCCATTTCACACAGTCGAGCAGAAAAATAAAAACCGGACAAGCGACTCGGCGGAGTACCCCGCAAGAGGGTATGACTTTCCGCTGTCGCCCGTTCTTTATAATCAGCACAGGGAAGTCCGACAAAGTCGGACCAAGTGAACAGCTGCCCTTTTGTGTTCATTTTTGGGCAAGCAAAAATGAACACAAATAAAATAGGTACTTAATATTTTTCTTTATCAGCTTATTTATTTCTACCTGCATTTCATAGCCTAAGTCTCCAGCTTAGGTTGAAATTTTATTGGATCAATTATTTATTCGACAATTCCTGCAGCAGCCCTTTGACCATATTGCCGTCAGCAAGTTTGCCGAACTGTTTCATAATCGGACCCATGGCCTGCATGGGATTTTTATATTCAGTAAAATCAATATGTTCATTTATCCAGGCCAGCACTTCATCCGTGTCTGCCATTTTTGGGAGATATGACTCCAGCACCTGCAGGTAGGGCGAACTTTCCTTTTTCTGCAGTTCCAGAACTGATTTTTCGGATTTAACCAGACCATGGATTATACCAAGCAGGTCATCATCTGTTATCTCTTCCGGTTTTTTGACGCGAAAACTCTTCTTGCCACTTTCCAGCGTGATCGGTACCGTCAGTTTCGGATATTCTCCCATGATCACCCGGATGGCATCCCGAATATCATTTTGCTTCTGCAGCATGGCACTTTTCAGATCACGCCTGATCTTGTCATGCAGTGACATACCCATCGCCTGGCTCCAGCCGAAATCATGTTTTTGTTCTTCAGCCATGCTTTTTCCTCAAAAAAGGTTATGAAAATAAATCTCACTCAGGTTGTTATTCTGAACGACCGCAATCATCCCACCCTGCCATCCCGATAGGCCGCCAAGCCGGAGCGATCTTTTCCGTCAAGATTTCTCCCTCCGGGCTAATTGATTTACTGGCGCAGGATTAACCCAGCACTCCACTACTCCATTACTCCTGAGTTTCGACTCTGTGCCTCAATGTTTCTTCACCTGACTTCCAATCAATCCGGCACCCTGTTCTGCAGGGCCTTTTCATAAAATTTATTCAAATACTCTAAAACCATCCTGCGGGCGGAAAATTGCGAACCGCAGGTCTTGATGGCTTCTTTCATGACAGCAACCCAACCGTGGGAAATCTCATGGTTGCGCGATCTATAATAAAGCGGGATAATTTTTTCCTCAAGTAGTCTGTATATGGCTTCAGCGTCAGTTTTATCACGGTTTCCTTCAACCTTTTCATTCCCGAAGGCCCAACCATTTTTACCGTTATACCCTTCATGCCACCAGCCGTCCAGTATGCTCAAACTAGGCACCCCGTTCAGGCTGGCCTTCATGCCGCTGGTGCCGCAGGCTTCGAGGGGCGGCAGCGGATTATTCAGCCAGACATCCACACCATGAACCATATATTGGGCAAACTGTTCTCCGTAATCCTCAACAAAGGCGATCCTGCCGCCATATTCAGGATCACGGGCTGTATTGACAATACGCTGCAGGATTCTCTTGCCTGGATCGTCTGCAGGATGAGCCTTGCCGGCAAAAATTATCTGGATTGGCTGCCATCGGTCTGTAAGAAGTTTTTTGAGCCTCTCCAAATCATATAAAATGAGATCTGCTCTCTTATAGGTTGTAAAACGCCGGGCAAAACCAATTGTCAGCACTGTCGGGTCCAACAACGTCCCGCCCGATACCATGAGGGAAGGATTAAGCCTGTCTTCGATCCATCGCCGCCTGGCCCTCTCACGGATTGCATCAATAAGCTTGATCTTCAACCACATATGGGTATCCCACAGTTCACCGTCAGGGATTTCATCAATAAGCTCCCAGATATAGGGATTATTGTGCTCCTTCAACCATTCCGGACCCAGGTATTTATTGAAAAGCAGCTCCATTTTCGGTTCGATCCAGGTTGGCACATGCACGCCGTTGGTTACAAAGTCAATGGGAACATGCTCCGCACCAGCCTCAGGCCATAGATTCTGCCACATTTTGCGGGCAACCTCGCCGTGCCTGTTGCTCACCCCGTTACAATACCCTGAAATACGCAAGGCGAATGCCGTCATATTAAAACCGCTTTGCGGTTCATCTGGATGGATGCCCAGCTGTAAAAATGAATCATGGTCAAGCCCCAGGGAGGTGCAATAATCGTGAAAATATTTTCCCATCAATTCAAAGGGAAAAATATCGTGCCCCGCCGGCACTGGAGTATGTGTTGTAAATACCGTCGACCCACTTACTGCTTTTCGTGCTTCCGTAAAAGTCAACCCTGCCTGAATGTGGTCTCTTATCCTTTCAAGCAGGGCAAAAGCTGCATGGCCTTCATTGAGGTGCAGAACAGAGAACTTGATCCCCAGCTTTTCAAGAACCTCCATGCCGCCTATGCCAAGGACTATCTCCTGCCGAAGCCTCTGTTCAATATCACCGCTGTAAAGCCGTGCCGATATGGACCTGTTCCAGGGCTCATTGACCTCGATATCGGTATCAAGCAGATAGAGCTCCACCCGGCCCACGTCAACCTTCCAGACGCTGACAAACGTTGGCGGCTCTATAACTGGAACCCTGACTACCATTTGATTGCCATCCCTATTCAGAACTCTGTTGATGGAGGCTGCCTCCCGATCCAAAGGCTGGTCCAGATTTTCCTGCCAGCCATCCTCGCGGATACGCTGCAGAACGTAACCTTCCGGGTACATGAAACCCACAGCAACAATTGGCACCTGCAGGTCACTGCATTCCTTGATGAAATCACCGGCCAGGAATCCCAGCCCCCCGGCATAAAAGGGCAGTGAGTGATGCAGGCCGTATTCAGCTGAGAAGTAAGCAATCCCCGGGCGATCACTGTCGCAGGTATCACTCAGCATGGAACAGATACCTTTTTCTAGGTACTTGTGGTACTGGGACAGCACCAGATCATAATGCCGGAGAAAATCCGGGTCCTGGGCTACCTCTGCCAGGGTTTCGGTCGGGATTTCCTTTAAGGTCTTATCCGGGTTATGCAGGCTTTCTTTCCAGACCTGGCGGTTCAGGGATTTAAAAACCATACGGGCCGCCGGATGCCAACTCCACCAGAGATTTTCAGCCATCTCACCCAGACCAAGCAGCCTTTCCGGAAGATTCGGAAACTCCTGTCTTATTCTGTTGATAACATCTTCAGTCACAGTCGACTCCATGAATTTTAAAACAACAGAGTATAGTATTTACAACTATTAATAATTTACCCGTTTTGCAGGGTCAGACGCAAGGGTAAGTAAAAAGTAAAAATATATTCTCATGATCCCGGCATATCAGAATCTGCTATCTTTTTCAGATTGCAACAAACTTTCGTTCTTGAAAGTTCTTAAGCTTCAAAATCCACACAGAAAAAAATTTAAATCTGTAACTTATCTGTAATATTTTACTCTGTAGTACTTTTCATAAATGAACAGTCTTTAATTGGCGACAATTTTTTTAAACAGATACTACTTAGTTATGCTTCTAATGAATAAATTCGTAAAAAACTATGCTGGCAGTAA
>JAFDCT010000207.1 GCA_019312695.1 Deltaproteobacteria bacterium
AGAAATAACAAAGCCCCGGACCAAAGTATTCCATGATATAGCCGACACCGCCTTTCACCGACAATTGACGCAAAAGTTCCAGAAGGATATCTCTCGCGGATACCCAGTCCGGCAGTTTGCCGCTCAGTCTAACCCCGAAAACCTTGGGCATAATGAGATAAAAAGGTTTGCCGGCCATGGCCATGGCTACATCCAGGCCGCCGGCCCCGATGGCAAGCATCCCGAGACCGCCCCCGGTTGGTGTATGACTGTCAGAGCCAAGCAGAGTCTTCCCCGGGACACCGAATCGTTCCAGATGAACCTGGTGCGAAATGCCATTGCCGGGAGGCGAAAAAAAAAGCCCGTACTTCCTGGCCACCGACTGCAGGAATCTATGGTCATCGGCATTTCTGAAATCAGACTGCACCAGATTATGATCTACGTAACAGACCGACAATTCCGTCTGCACGCGCGGAATGCCGGTAGCTTCAAATTCGAGATAGGCCATGGTCCCTGTTGCATCCTGCGTCAGAGTCTGATCAATACGAATACCTATCTCTGCTCCTTTCTCAAGGCTTCCTTCCACCAGATGGGAAGCCAGTATTTTTTCGGTTACAGTTTTTGCCATTGTACTATCCTTCAAGTAATTTCGATGAAACAAAAATGCCAATGGTGTTAGCCGGGCAAACCCCCCAAAAAACTCTTTCTTCTCTCTCAATCCATAATAAAAACGTCCATTCATACCATATACTGACTGCAAAGTACACGGTTCATTACCCTTATAGTTGAAAATTTACTGCCGCCAATTCCTCGTTTTTTTTCACCTGACGGCTAACAGCATTTTTTATCGGCAAAGCATGGTAAGGTATTTCAATAAAATTTTGCCAAACCTGAACCTGATTTCACCTTTTGTATGGATAATTTTATTAATAATACAACAGTCATGTATGTTTTTATTATCAAATAAACAGATAACTCTTTACGAATTAGGTATTATTATAGAGATAATAAAAAAGTATTTCTGGTTCCGGAATAGCAATTGAGGCTGGCATAGAGGTTTTCTAACAAATAAACAACGGCTGCATTAACAGCAGATCCGCTGAAAAATGAAAAAAACTCTCCCCAACATATTCTTACTCATCATTGCCCTTATTTTATTTGCAGGACTGGCTCCTCGGTTCTTACTCCTTGACGAAGTTCAAAAAAAAGTTACTCAAATAATAGGTAAAAGTCTGGGAAACCCTCTCATAATCAGCAATATGAACTGGGTCTGGCTGCCCCTGCCCCATCTTACTCTCACCGACACAAGAATCAGCAATACCTATTATGATCTTTCGCTGCCCAGGGTAAATATTTTTCCGTCCTGGCGTATCATTCTCGGAGAGACCGAGAAACCAGGAAAAATTCTTTTGGACTCTCCGAAAATCCGTATTCACGAATCAGCCTTTCAGCCCGAAAAGGCTTCCGTAGATAGCACCGAAGCGGGCTTTCCAGATATACCCGTTACGATAAAAAACGGAAAACTGGAGCTTGAATTCAGTGAGGATTATAAAGATATTCTCCACACAGGGTCTTTGACATTCAGTAATATCCGCGGCAACCTCAAACTGCTGCCGCTGGAAGTTCAAATCGATATCCATACAGCTGCCCCTTTCAGCAAAAATATCAACCTGAAGGGCGGTTTCAATATTTCTGAAAAAACATACCGCTTCTCCCTTGACTCCAAGGACCTTAAACTGCATAAATCAGTAAAGGCTTTTCTCCGGGGAAATCTTGTACCTGTTGACTCAACAGCTCGGCTAAGCGGCACTGTAACAGGTACAGGCCTGCAGCATATCGAAGGAAACCTATTGGGTACTCTCCCCTGTTTTGTCGTGAAACCACAGGATAGAGAAGTACTCCTCACCTGCGGCTTCGCGGACCTTAAATTTCTCAAAAAAGGCCCGCTCATGCGCCTTGATATTAATGACCTTGAAATTAAGGACCCACAGGTCAACCTGTCAGGTCACATTGAACGAAAACTTTCAGCTGCGGATGCTGATGAAGAGTTTGCGGTCCCTGAACCGGTCTGGAACCTTGATTTTGTTGGCGGCGACTTGGACCTGACAGCAATACGTCAAAAAATTTTAACTCTTTGGCCTGAAAACAAAGTTGCAGTGACTGTCTGTAATATAGTACGCAGCGGTAAAGCCCTATCAGCCGCTTATCGCTTTTCCGGCAGGACTGAGGATTTTCAAAATTTGGATGCCATGTATATTGAGGCGGACGCCCTCAATGCAGACATCCATGTTCCCAAAGCGGCATTAGACCTGACCAATGCAAGCGGCCCGATCCAGATCAAGGACTCTGTTCTGACCGGTCACAGCCTCAGTGCGCAGCTTGGAGACAGTTACGGGCGTAATGCAGAACTGTTCCTGGATCTTGGAGGGCAGCGCAACAGGTTCAAACTGGATATTGATATTGATGATGTATTGGTGGCGAATATTGTGTGCGCTGGACAAATTTTGTCTAAGGCAGAAAAAATCTCCTTTTTTATGTTAACTTCCTCAGGTGCAGCTTCTATAACTAGATCTGCATCCTGTGCGTCATCCATTTTTGACGATATAATAAGCAATCCTAGAACCTTCGACATTCCATCTGGGTCGTACTTACCTTTTGAGACAAGCTTTTCCA
>JAFDCT010000208.1 GCA_019312695.1 Deltaproteobacteria bacterium
CCAAGGCACCCTGGTACTTCATGGGCTTCCAGGAGATGCTTATGCATTTTCACCCTCTCTACTCCCTAGTCATCATCCCCCTGCTGACAGTTTTGTTCCTACTGGCTACCCCATACATCACTTACGGGGAAGAGATCAGCGGAGTATGGTTTATATCAAAAAAAGGAAGAAAGCTGGCACTCGCTTCCGCTGTCGCATCAGCATTGCTAACCGCTTTAGGGATTTTGCTCCTGGACTATGTTATTGATTTTGCATCCCTACTTCCTAGTCTACCTGCTGCTGTCAGCAACGGCCTTATCCCATTTATACTGGACTTTCTTTTCCTGGCCGGACTGTACATTTTTATAAGAAAAAAATATTCAGCTTCAAACCAGGAAATGGTCCAGGCTGTTTTTGTTTTTTTAGTTACCTCCTTCATAATACTGACAGTTACCGGTGTATGGTTTCGGGGAATGGGGATGAAGTTGATGTTTTAAGGTTGAAGGCTGAAGAGTGTTGGTGGAGGCTAAAGAAAGATAATTCAAAATTTAGAATCTTATGAGACACTAACTAAAATCAATGTTCGAATCAAAAAAACAAAACGCCCAATCAATAGAAATTCCATCGTCAAGAAGGTCTTTCTTCAACAAGCTTTGGGTTTTGCTTGGCCTTGTTGCACTGGCTGAGATAATTGGCCTGGTGTTAGCATTTTTTAAGCCGAGGAAGCAGACGATCAGCGCTGCAGTGCAGGATAAGATTATTGTCGCCGGAATGGTAGACAGTTTTCTCCCCGGAACTGTAACTGCCTTTGTGCGGGGCAAATTCTATCTCACACGGTTGCATGATGGCGGCTTCTTGGCCCTTTCGCGAACCTGCACGCATCTTGGCTGCACGGTTCCATGGGTGGCCAAGGAAAATAAATTTATCTGTCCGTGCCATTCCTCGCAGTTTGATATTAAGGGCGAGGTTATCAGTCCACCGGCGCCAAGGGCACTGGATATTTACGAGATTACAATTGAAAACAATGTGCTCAAGGTTGATACCGGAAATCGGATAAAAAGGTCACAGTTTGACGCAGGACAAATAGTCTATCCCAAGAAAACGTGAGTCAGAAAAATAGTGACATAAACCCCTGGGAGCTAACGGGTCTTCTCGCCGCGATGGTCATCGTTGTGTCACTTCCGCTTTATTATTTTATTGTAGAAAAAAATAAGGCTTCAACTTCTGTGACCAAAACTGAAGCAACCTTTGTCGGCAGCGCAAAATGTAAAGACTGCCACAAGGCTGAATACGATAAATGGAAAGGCTCCCATCATGATCATGCCATGGATGTGGCGAATGAAATAACGTTTCTGGGCGACTTTGATAATGCCGAGTTTACTCTGCATGGTATAACATCGCAGTTCTACAAAAAAGATGGCCGCTTCTTTGTTCATACCAACGGCCCGAATGGTGAAATGGGTGATTTTGAAATCACCCACACTTTTGGCTGGTACCCTCTGCAGCAGTATCTTGTGCCCTTTCCCGGTGGCAGGCTCCAATGTCTGCCCATTGCCTGGGATGTGAAAGAGAAAAAATGGTACCGGGTGCCGCCGGAAGGACCGATTGAACCGGAAGACTGGCTATATTGGACCAATGCAGCCCAGAACTGGAACGGCATGTGCGCCGAATGCCACTCTACAAATCTGAAGAAGAATTACGACCCCCGAAACGATTCGTATAATACGACCTGGTCCGATATAGATGTGGGCTGCGAAGCCTGTCATGGCCCCGGTTCCAACCATGTGAGTTGGGCGGAAATGCCTGATATGGCCCGCCCGGTTTCAGAAAATTCTGAACTTGTTCAGGAAACCTCTGGTGTAGAGGCCCGTGAAGCAGTTGAACTGTGTGCTCCCTGTCATTCCCGGCGAGCTGCTCTGGGAGATTATGTACATGCCGAGGCTGACCTGCTCGACAGTCTGCTTCCAAGCCTGTTGACCGAGGAACTCTACTTTGCTGATGGCCAGATCATGGAAGAGGTTTATGTTTACGGTTCTTTTACCCAGAGCAAGATGTACCGCCATGGAGTACGATGCAGCGACTGCCATGATGTCCACTCGATCAAAATTGTTAAAGAAGGCAATGCTCTCTGTCTTCAATGTCACAAGGCCGCTCAATACGACACCAGGGAACACCACTTCCATAAGCAGAAGGATGACCCGGGCGAACCCATTAAATCTGCTTCAGGTGAAGTGCTCTTTGAAGTGGGCACCGGTGCTGAGTGCGTCCAGTGCCACATGCCTGGCCGTTACTACATGGGAATTGACTACCGACCGGACCACAGCTTCAGGATACCCGACCCGTCGCTGAATGCATTGATCAACACCCCTGATGCCTGCCTGCGCTGTCATGTGGACAAGGATGCCAAGTGGTCTGATGAGACTATCAGCAAATGGTACGGCCCCGGACGCAAACCTCATTACGGAATGGCTATTGCGAACGCCAGACATCAGAAGCCTGAGACTGGCGAGGACCTGGTCCGTCTGGCTGCCGATCCCTTGTATCCCGTTATTGTACGGGCAACTGCTTTATCTTTGTTGACCGGTTATCCCAGCGAGCAGACTGGCCAGGCAATGGAGCTGGCCCTGATGGATGACGAAGCCCTCATCCGCCGGACTGCTATTTCAGCCATCCAGACTCCTGACGTGCAGAAACTGGCCGGACTCATCGGTCCCATGCTCTATGATCCAGTCAAAGGCGTTCGGATAGAAGCAGCAGGCAGACTGGCCGGTAGCCCCAATCAGTATTTGAATGCTGATCAGAGGCAGATTTTCCAAGCTGTTCTTGAAGAGTTCAAAGGTGCCATGCTCTATTCAGCGGATTTTTCCTTTGGGCGCTACAACCTTGCTAACCTGTATGTTGACTTGGGCCAGACTGAGGATGCGATCAATAACTATGAAGACGCCATTAAAATCGACAACCAATTCTACCCGGCTAAGGTCAACCTGGCCATGCTCTACAACCAACAGGGAAGGAATGACGAGGCCGAGAAACTCCTCAAAGAAGTTGTAGAAGGA
>JAFDCT010000209.1 GCA_019312695.1 Deltaproteobacteria bacterium
TGATGCAGCAGAGCGGCATAGAGAAACCAGGTGATCAGAGACCAGGTCTCCTTGGGGTCCCACTGCCAGTATGCCCCACAGGCCTGCTTGGCCCAGATTGAGCCAGTAATGATCCCGAGGGTTAACAGGGGAAAACCAACAGCCAGGCAATGGTTGTTCAGGTTGTCAAGGGCCTCGAGGGAAGGCAGGCGGGAATAAAAGAGACCGAAACGCTTTTTCTTCAACTCCCTCTCCTGCAGCAGATACATAATGCCGCCGCAGAAGGCCAGACCGAGAAAACCGTTGGCCATAATGGCTATACTTGCATGTATCGGCAGCCAGGCACTTTGCAAAGCAGGAGGCAGCGGAAAGATCTCCCGCGATGAAAATGTGGCGATAAGCATGAGAATAGTAATGAGGGGGCTGACAAACGAACCGAAATTCTTAACATTATAGCGCCAATGGAAAGAAAGATACCCCCAGGTCACAGACCAGGCGTAAAAGGAAACAGCCTCATGATGGTTGGTCAGCGGCGTATAGCCTGCCTCGAAATATCTGATTATAAGGTAAAGCGTATGCAGCACCCCGCCGCTGATCAGAATGGCACGCGCAGTGGTCCTTATTTCCTTGCGTTGGGTCCAAAAGAATACCATGTAGGCCGCAGTGGACAGAATATAGACAAACAGGGTTACTTGAAATATTAGATAGCCCATCCCAACATACTCCTGTGAATAGTTTTATTTCTCATATGCAATCATAAATAAAGGGGCCGGATCTTCTGCAGCCAATCACCCCCGACCCTGTCTCCCAAAACTTTTTCAAAATGATTCTCCAGACTGGGCCAGTCTTGGCTCCTGATCCAATCAGCCATATCATCATGCAGCAATTGTTTAAAAATCTGTTCATTTTCAGACTGTGGCAGACCGGATGCAAGAATTTGCGGCCGAATGACGCCAAGGATATCAACCAATATTCTATATTCGACCCCATATATTTTTTCAAGCTCCATGCGCAGCTTTCTCGCCAGAGCCGGGCTTTTGCCTGCCGTGGAGATTGAAATCATCAGATCGCCCTGCCTTGCTGTGGCTGGCAGTATAAAATTACACCGGTGGGGCACATCGGCAACATTAAGAAGAAGGTTATGGGCAGCGGCCTCATCATAAACCTGTTTCTGGGTCTCTTCATCATTCGTTGCCGCAATGACCAGAAAAGCCTGTTTCAGGTCTCCTTGCCGGTACTCCCGGTCCAACCAATCGATGGCGCCTTCATTATACTGGCGCAAAAGTCTATCGGTCAGTTCCGGGCTTATGACTAGAACCTGGGCTGCACAGGAAAGCAACCCTGACACTTTTCGTTCTGCTACCCTGCCGCCGCCGATTACGACACATAATTTTTTCTCAAGGTCAAGACTTACGGGATAAAAAGACATTGTTCACTCACTGCAAAGCATTAACCGGTTTTCAATCAAATAAATACCCTGTTCACCTTTTTACAAGATAGGCAGTAAATATATTGTGCAAACTATAAAAAATGTATTAGCAGCACCAGGCCGGCCAAAAAGAAACGGTAGTAGGCAAAAACAGCAAAAGAGTGCGACTGAACAAACCTCAGCAGAAAAGCGATTACCAGGTAGCCTGAGACAGCAGATGTTATAAATCCTGCCAGATAAAATCCCAGTTGCCCCGGCTCTGAACCCTGCCTGACTATTGTTGGCAGATTATATATACCTGCCCCTAAAATGATTGGGGCTGAAAGCAGGAAGGAAAATCGCGCCGCTGACATTCTGTTCAAGCCCTTCATGAGACCTGCTGTCATGGTAATACCGCTGCGGGACACGCCCGGCATCAAGGCCAGTGCCTGAAACAGGCCGACAACTGCTGCATCGGTAAATTTCAGGGTCTTTATTGAGCGCTGGAGTTTCCCCAGTTTATCTGCCACCAACAGCAACAGTCCGGCGCCAGCCAGGGTTCCGGCAATAAAGACCGGAGTCCTGAAAACCGTTTCAGCAGCATCTTTCATTAAGTATCCTGCCACGACCGCCGGTATTGTCCCGATACAGATGTAAAAAGCCAGATGACGCTGGTGTTTTGCTTCTGCACCCAGCATGTCCGGTTTTATAATAGCGGTAAACATCCGAGTAAAATCACGCCTGAAATATATCATGACACCCAAAAGGGTTCCCAGATGCAGGGCAACATCAAAGGCTAGGCCGGCCCCTTCAATGCCTAGAAAATATTCAATCAGGGCAAGATGACCTGAACTTGAAATTGGCAGAAATTCAGTGACGCCCTGTAAAAGACCCAGAAAAATTGCGTTGAACAAATTCATCAGAATAACTGGAAGGATTCAGCCGGCAGCTAACATGGTTTTTATTTCTTTTTCCAGAATGTCGTGCCCGACATATCCCAGGTACTTTTTCACAATCTTACCTTTGCGGTTGACCAGAAATGTTACAGGAATGCCTGTTACACCGCCAACTCCCCTGGTTACTTCAGCATCTGCTAGAAGGACAGGATAATTTATACCGTATTTTTTGATGAGCCTGAAAAGAGGCTCAGGATCTCCCTCGTCCACGGAGAAAGCCAAGACGGAAAATCCTTTTTCCCTGTAAGATTTCTGCAGGTCAATAAATGTTGGGATTTCCTGAATACATGGTGGGCACCATGTAGCAAAAAAGGTTACCAACAGCACCTGATTTTCGAGTTGCCGGCTGTCAAGTACAACATTGTCGGTCAAGGACAGCTGCTTGAACTGAACCATCTGCAGGTGCTCACCTATTGCCGGGGAATAGCCCCCCCTGCTGTCAGTGTCTGTCTGTTTGCAGGCCATGAGCAAAACAAGCATACCAATGGCCAGAAAAAAATATCTTAATTTCATTGTTTATTCCGATGATAAATAATCATTAATACAGGAAAAGGTCTTCCCGCTTTATTCTACCCCGAACATAATACTCTAGTGCAAGATAATCAAACTAATCGAAACCGCAAGCCCGATTATCAAGAAGTCCGCATCAATTATAAACATTTGAATCAAATCTCTGCAGAGAACAGGGTCATGTCCTGGGTGTGCTTGACAGAGGATCTAAATCCCGAAGGAACATACAATTTTTTCCGGCAGACTGACACGGGCCTCCATGCCTCCATTCAACTTCTTGTCCAATGAAAAACTGCCGCCGTGAATTGCCACAATTTTTTCCACCAGGGTCAGGCCAAGGCCGGTGCCATAGGTTTTAGTGGTGAAAAAAGGATCAGTCGCCCTTTTCTGTAAAACATCGGCAATTCCCATGCCGGTATCAGCAAATGAAATTACTATCCAGCCATTTTCCTTATGCACACTAATCTTTAAATTGCCGCCGTTGGGCATGGCATCAATGGCATTCCTGGTCAGGTGTATTATCATTTTGCGGATAAGTTGTTCATCCATTTCCAGGATTGGCTCAGGGGTGGAAATATCAAAGTCCACATGGATGGAGTACTTTACCAGTGTAGGTTGAAGCAGCAGTAAAGTTTTTTTGATGAGCGGATAAAGCGGCTCGCACTTCTTTTCAACTTTCATCTGCCGGACAAAATCAAAAAGGTCCTTCAAGGTAGATTCCAGCCTGGTGGTCTCATTGACGATCATATTGACAAATTCGAGACACTTCTCATCGGTGATTTTTTTTGCCAGGATACGGGCAGCACCACCAATGGAAGTAATGGGGTTTCGCAAAACATGCACAAGCTGGGCCGACATCTGGCCCAGGGCTGAGTAACTTTCGGATTCCACCAGCAGGTCTTTATTCTGTTCCAGCTCCAGCGTTACATTTTCCAGGTCGTTAATCTTATCCTCCATCTCCATATACAGACGGCTGTGCTCTATAGCCAGACTGGCCTGGTTGGCAAATATTTCCAGGGACCTGATATGGTCTTTGCTAATGGGCTGGCGGGTTACAAAATGATCAGCAATGATGACACCGAGAGATTTGCGCGGCGAAAAAAGCGGCACTACCACAAAAGTATCTTAGCCGAGCAGTTCAATAAGCTCTCTGGCTACCGGGACATCTGCCCGGCCATTCTCAACTAGGATGGAACGTTTTTCCAGGGCCGACTTGATCAGGATATGCTCTGCATCTGTTACAGGCACCCGCAGCATTTTAATCAGTTTGGTTACTTTTGTATCGCCGTTAAGACAGCTCTGTTTGATATTCTGAACAATTTCCAGAAAATCGAGTTTTTTATGCCGCAGCTCAGCCCAGATCCTGCCAGCCTCTTCACGACATTCCGACCCGATACCCAGTCTTCCCTCCAATACATTGCCATCCTCGTCAAATATGGCCAGAAATGCCCGGTTGTAACGCAAACCCTCCTCAGCAGTAATGCCCACAAGAATTGCCTGCAGGATTTCTTCGAGTTCCACCGTACTTAAATATACAGAATTCATTTTCAGGGAGAGCTGGTGCAGAAGCTGGATACGGAAGTGCGCCTTTTCCAGATCCTCCTGGTACCTGATATTTTCAACTATCAGGTGCCTCCTTTCCAGCACCTTCCGGACCACCAGAAGTATTTGCTCAAACTGGGCCGGCTTCGAAAGATAATCGTCCGCACCTTTGCGGATACAGTCAAGAGCCACATCCAGGTCTGCTGTACCCGTGAGCATTATAACGGCAATTCCAGGGTGCTCATTGATAATTTCCGGCAGGAGGCTGAGGCCGTCAATATCAGGCAGGCCGATATCAAGCAGAATAAGTGCCATTTTGACAGAGCCGTAAAGTTTCCTTAACTGCTCTCCGCTCTCAGCCTCGACTACTGCCAGATCATTACTCTCAAGAAATTTTCGTAGAGGTTCCCGGATGGCTGGATCGTCATCAACTATTACAATAACCTCATCCTGAGCAAGAAGTTTGGCAGGAGAGAGGGATATATGGTGCAAACCGGGAACAGGTTCAAGCATGGATCAACTCATTTGCGTAATTATATATAGCCTTAGAGGCAGTTCCTTAAAGAATATGGGCAGGAATAAGCCTTTAACAATCGGTACATCGTCCGGCCACCATCAATGCTTCAGCACAACCCTGCCTGGGCAGCCAATTTCTTTCTATTACCCTTGACATATCGATAAGTCAAGAAAAGTGTATAATTTCCAAGCTATTACCGTATTGTTATTCATAGTTGCAATATATGTATTTACTCTTTACAGTGCCAGCAAAATTCCCGGGAATATTTTTATAATGCATAAAGAAGACTATTTTGATCTGTTGAAGGTTGTTGGCGATTTTCTTGAACTGGGTCATGTCGAAAACATTGTCGCCATGTTTAAGCAGGATACGGATTTATATAACCTGACGGGTGATCTCGTCAGGGATGATCGGTTTAGCGTGCGACTCGGCACAGCCGTACTTTTTGAGGAACTCGTTGAAATCCGACCGCATGAAGCATCCCTTGCCATTCCATGCCTGGTGGGCCTGCTGCAGGAAAAAAATCCTATATTTAGGGGTGAAGCAGCTACCATCCTTGGCATAATCGGCACTCCTGATGCCCTGCAACACCTTGAGCCACTTACCGATGATCCTGATCCCCAGGTGCGGGAAATAATAACTGATATTCTGAACAAACGGCCGGTAGAGTCCTCATCCTGAGATTTACCTGTACTCGTGCATATTGCTCCGCAAATCAGCGAAGTTAGAGATATAAAAAATTACTTTACCTGATGACTAACCTACTCAAGCAGACTCGGGACATATTTAAGCCGGATGGTATTCTGGCCACACTTTTAGATACTTATGAGCCCAGGCCGGGACAACTTGATATGGCTTCAGGAGTGGCTGAAACTCTTACGGGCGGCAAACTCGTGGTTGAAGCCGAAACCGGAATCGGCAAAACGCTGGCCTATCTTATCCCTGCCGTCCTGAGCCGTCAGAAGGTTGTAATCTCTACCAATACCCTGAATCTCCAGGACCAGATATTAAAAAACGAGATCCCGTTTATCCAGAAGCACATTGATGCCGGACTCTCAGTTTTATGTGTCAAAGGAAGACAGAACTATCTCTGTCTTTATCGCTGGCAGCAGTTTGCAACGCAACCACAGTTTGAAATGTTTGCTCCCGATGAAACAAGGAAAAAAATTGAGCAGTGGCTGGAATTCACAACAACCGGGGACCGGGCCGAGCTTGACTGGCTCGAGGACAGTTCTTCCTTGTGGCGGGAAATAAGCGCCACCCCGAGCCAGTGCCTCGGCAGCAAGTGCCCCCAGGACAAAACATGTTTTATCAATGAATTGCGCCGGAAAGCTGCCGCTGCCAGGATCATCATAGTCAATCATCACCTTTTTTTCTCTGATCTTGCCCTGCGCTGGGAAGGACACGGTGAAGTGCTACCTCGTTATGAGTCGGTTATCTTTGACGAGGCCCATAATCTGGAGAATGTGGCAACCGGTTTCTTCGGCTATTCGATCAGCCATTTCCAGATGGTGGACCTGGCAAAAGATGTAAAACTTGCTGCTATTCAGTTGACGGAGAACAGGCAGGAACGGCTTGTCCGGGCTGCAGAAGCACTACATGCACGCGCCGAATATTTTGCCGCAATATTTCCTGCTCAGCCTGGGAAATATCCCCTACAGGTGTTTACTGAGGACCATCCCGACTGGGAAAATAATATCCAGGCCGTAGCTGAACGATTATCGGGCCTGGAATCCGCTTTATTATCCATGGCACCTGAAGGCGACACATGGCATGGTCTTGCCGTTCGCTGCCAGGAACTGCA